>NZ_JACBXB010000488.1 GCF_013870575.1 Pseudonocardia pini | reverse complement strand
GACCGGCACCTTCTTGATCTTCTGGCACAGGTCCAGCACGGCGCCCAGCAGTGCGGCGGGGACGAGGTCGGCGGTCGAGAGGCCGCTGCCGTCGACCATCCGCGCGCCGGTGACGTCGAAACCCGCCTGGGCGAGCGCGGCGAGGACCGCCGCCGAGGAGCCGGCGAAGGAGGGATCGGCCTTGCGCGAGACGGCGACGGTGCGCGCCAGGCTCTCGGCGAGCACGTTGTCCGAGGTGGTCATCAGGTGCTCGACCAGCGAGGACACCGGCGCCGAGGCGACCCGGCCGAGCTCCTTCGCGTCGGGCGGCGCGACGCCCTTGGTGACCTGCGCGGCGCCGAGCTTGTCCGCGAAGGCCTTCCCGGCCTGCGTCGCCGGGTCGGTCACCCGGGGGCCGTCCTGCAGGCTCGGGTCCTGCCTGCCGCCGTCGACCATCAGCGGGACCATCGGCGCCACGAACCCGCCGGGCACGTCCACCGGGTCCCAACCCTCGGCGAGGAGCGGCCCGGTCCAGGCGCTCGTGTCCACCACGACGGAGGTGATCCGCTGGTCGGGCAGCGACTTCCGGACCGCGGCGACCAGCTCGTCGAGCCGGGCGGGGTCGGGGTAGGTGCCGGTCCGGCCGACGGGCAGCGCGGTCAGCGTGGGGTCCCCGCCGCCGACCAGGACGACCTGCCCGGGCTGGGCGCCCGCGACGACCCTGGTGGCGAGCCGGTCCGTCGGGTCGAGGGTCAGCAGCGTGGCGGCGGCCGTCAGCAGCTTGCCGGTACTCCCCGGAACGAGAGGCTTCTCCGGTGATTGCTGCCACAGTGGCGAGGCACCGCGCGGCGCCGCCGGGTCCACGACGATCGCGGAGAAGTCCCCCAGCGCCGAGGAACCGGCGAGCGGGTCGAGCACCGAGCCGAGCCCCGCGGCGCTCGGCGTGGGGGCCGTGGCGGGCAGTGCGGCGAGCTCCGGGACCGGCACGTCGAGAGCCTTCTCCGGCACCGCGACGGAACGCAATCCCAAGTCCGACAACACGTTCGGCGCCGTGAGCGCCACCGTCCCACCGCCTGCGGCGGCCAGCGCCACCACCACGAGGACGACGAGCACGACGCGTCCCGGGCGCGTGGGCAGTCGCAGTGTGTCGCCGATCCGGCGGCCCAGGCCCACCGCTCCACCGTCCTTCCGGTCCAGACAGATGAGGACCAGCCGGTCACGACCGGCCGGACGCGGTCCCCCACACTAGAGGTAGGTGCCGCGCCCCTCGGCGCGGCCTGCTTGCACCAGACAGCTCGGACCGACCAGAGGAGCACCCGTGGAGTTCGACGTTCTCATCGAGATCCCCAAGGGCGGCCGCAACAAGTACGAGGTGGACCACAAGACGGGCAGGCTCCGCCTGGACCGCACGCTGTTCACCGCGACCCAGTACCCCGCGGACTACGGCTTCATCGAGGACACCCTCGGCGAGGACGGGGACCCGCTCGACGCGCTGGTGCTCATCCAGGAGCCCACCTTCCCCGGCTGCCTGGTGCGCTCCCGCGCGATCGGGATGTTCCGGATGAAGGACGAGAAGGGCGGGGACGACAAGGTCCTCTGCGTGCCCGCGGACGACCCGCGCCAGGAGCACCTGCGCGACATCCACCACCTGCCCGAGTTCGACCGGGCGGAGATCCAGCACTTCTTCGAGATCTACAAGACCCTCGAGCCGGGCAAGAGCGTCGAGGGTGCCGCCTGGGTCGGCCGGGCGGACGCCGAGCGGGAGATCGTCAGCTCGCGCAAGCGTGAGCAGGACCGCCTCGCGGCGGAGGCCGAGCAGGCCGAGGGCGAGGACGGGCACTGAGCCCTGTCCGGGCGGGCGGGGCTCAGCGCCCCGTCCAGTAGTCCTCCATGGACGTGGTGAAGCGGCCGAGGAGGCGGGTCAACGTGGCCCGCTCCTCGGCGGGCCAGTCCGCCAGCATCGTGGCGATCCGCTCGGTGCGCGCCCTGCGGTTCTCCTCGAAGACCCGCGCGCCCTCCTCGGTCGCGGCGATGAGCGAGGCCCTGCCGTCGTCGGGGTCCGGTGTCCGCGCCACGTAGCCCAGCCGCACGAGGTGCGCGAGCTGCCTGCTGACCGTCGAGGGATCGGAGTGCACCGCCTCGGCGAGCGCACCCGGCCTGCGGGGCCCGTCCTTCACCAGGTGCACGAGCAGCAGGTAGGCGGCCCGGTCCACGGCGTCCGGGTGCGCGGCCTGGTGCTGCGACTGCAGCCGGTCGACCAGCCGGAACAGGCGGGCGAGCTGGGTGCCCAGCTCGTCCGCCTGGTCCGTGTGGTCCGCCACGGGTGGGCTCACACGCGTTCGAAGAGCGCGGCCAGGCCCTGCCCGCCGCCGATGCACATCGTCTCCACGCCGTAACGGGCGTCGCGGCGCACCATCTCCCGAGCCAGCGTGGCCAGGATCCGCCCACCGGTCGCACCGACCGGATGACCCAGCGAGATCCCCGACCCGTGCACGTTCAACCGGTCGAAGTCCGACGGCGTGAACCCCCACTCCCGCGTACACGCCAACACCTGCGCCGCGAACGCCTCGTTCAGCTCGACCAGATCGACGTCCTTCAACGCGACCTCGGCCGCGTCGAGGGCCTTCGCCACGGCCGGGACCGGGCCGATGCCCATCGTCCTCGGCGCCACCCCACCCACACCCCAGGACACCAGCCTCACCAACGGACGCAACCCCAGCTCCGCGGCCCTCTCCGGCGAGGTGACGACACAGACCGCCGCACCGTCGTTCTGCCCCGACGCGTTTCCCGCGGTCACCGTGGCCTCCGGGTCCTGCCTGCCCAGGATCGGACGCAGCCTCGCCAAGGTCTCCACCGACGAGTCCGGCCGGATGTGCTCATCGGCCTCGACCACGGTGTCACCCCGACGACCGGGCACCGTCACCGGCACGATCTCCTCGGCGAACACACCCGCGGCCTGCGCCGCCGCCGCCCGCAGGTGCGACCGCACCGCGAACTCGTCCTGCTCCTCACGCGGGATCGAGTACTCAGCCCGCAGGTTCTCCGCCGTCTCGATCATCCCGCCCGGCACCGGATAGTGGTCCCCACCCGCGGTGACCCGCCCACGAGCCAACGAGTCGTGCAACATCACCCCGGGACCCGCCTTGGCGCCCCACCGCATCGACGTCGAGTAGAACGCGGCGTTCGACATCGACTCCGCCCCACCGGCCAGCACGACCTCCGAGGCACCGGTCTGCACCTGCATCGCCGCGTAGAGCACCGCCTGCAGGCCGGAGCCGCAACGCCGGTCGATCTGCAGCCCGCCCGCGGTGATCGGGATCCCGGCGTCGAGCGCCGCCACCCGACCCAGCGCCGGGGAGTCCATCGTGGGATAACAGTTGCCCAACAGCACGTCGTCGACCGACTCCGGCGGCAACCCCGTCCGCTCCACCAGCGCCCTGATCACCGTCGCCGCCAAGGTCTTGACCGGCACGTCCCGCAACGACCCGCCGAACCCACCCACGGGGGTCCGGATCGGCTCGCAGATCACCGCGTCGCGCATCGCGATCCTCGTCTCACACGTACTGGCGGGTCAGCCACTCGGCGACCAGGGCGGGGCGCTCGGCCCCCTCGAGCTCGACCGTGATCGAGGTGGTGAGCTGCACCGCGCCGTCCTTGGTCCGCTCGACGTTCGCGAGCGTGACCTGGGCCCGGACCCTGCTGCCGACCGGGACGGGGGAGGTGAACCGGACCTTGTTGAGGCCGTAGTTGATGCCCATCCGGGTGCCGTCGATCTTGTACACCTGGCCCACCAGCACGGGGAGCAGCGACAGCGTGAGGAAGCCGTGGGCGATCGTGCCGCCGAACGGGCCCTGCGCCGCACGTTCGGGGTCGACGTGGATCCACTGGTGGTCGCCGGTGGCCTCGGCGAACTGGTCGACGTGCTTCTGCTCGACCGTGACCCAGTCCGAGGTGCCGAGGTGCTCCCCCGCCAGCCCGCTGATCTCGTCCACACCGTTGAAGACGCGCATGTCCGCCCTTTCCTCTGCTGTCGGTCCGGTCACCCTGCCACATCGGAGGGGCCGGGCCCGGGGGTCCGTGGGGGATCCCACGCCGCCCCCGCTCAGCGGACGAAGGCGCCGCGGAACTCCAGCCTGACCGGCAGGTCCCGGGGCTCCGCGGAGCCGGGGGCGGCGACCACGGCGTGCAGACCGATCTCGATCCGACGGCCGGGCAGCGGACGCATCCGGAAGACCCCCTGGACG
>NZ_JACBXB010000487.1 GCF_013870575.1 Pseudonocardia pini | reverse complement strand
GATCGGGCTCTCGGAGCCGGTCGCCGCCGCCCTCGAGCCCGCCGTCGCGGCGGTCCACGAGCTGCTCGCCCTGGTCGTCCCGGAAGGAGCCCGATGAAGATCGTCCTGATCGTCCTGCTGGTCCTGGTGTCGATGGTCGCGGCGGTCGCCGCGGTGCTCACCGTGCAGTCCCGCGACGAGATCGCCCGGTACCGCACGATGCGCAGGATGTGAGGAGGAGCGTCATGTGTCTGGGCATTCCCGGTGAGGTGATCGCGCTCATGGCCGAGCACGAGGACCTCGCCATGGTGAGCGTGGAGGGCGTGCAGCGCGCGGTGAACATCGGGCTGCTGCGCGAGGAGTCCGACGGGCCGCTCGACCTCGTGCCGGGGGAGTGGGTCCTCATCCACGTCGGGTTCGCGCTCTCCAAGATCGACCAGGACGAGGCCGAGAAGTCGCTGAACTGGCTGACCGGGGTCGGCGACGCCTACACCGACGAGCTCGACGCGCTGGCCGCGTCGGACATCACGTGAGGGGCGCGCCATGAGGTACGTCGACGAGTACCGCGACGGTGACAAGGCCCGTGCGCTCGCGACCGCGATCGCCGCGTCGTGCGAGCCCGGCAGGCGCTACTCCTTCATGGAGATCTGCGGCGGGCACACGCACACGATCTACAAGCACGGCCTGGAGGACCACCTGCCCGAGGCGATCACGCTGGTCCACGGCCCGGGGTGCCCGGTCTGCGTGATCCCGATGGGCCGGGTCGACGACGCGATCGCGCTCGCCGAGCAGCCGGACGTGATCCTGACGTCGTTCGGGGACATGCTGCGGGTGCCCGGCGGGCGCGGGTCCTTCCTGGACTCCAAGGCCGCGGGCGCGGACATCCGGATGGTCTACTCGCCGCTCGACGCGCTGAAGGTCGCCCGGAACAACCCGGAGAAGCGGGTCGTGTTCATGGCGATCGGGTTCGAGACCACCACCCCGTCGACCGCGATGACGATCCTGCGGGCCGAGGCCGAGGGGATCGAGAACTTCTCGGTGTTCTGCAACCACGTCCGGGTCGTCCCGGCGATCACCGCGATCCTGGACTCGCCGGACCTGCGGCTCGACGGGTTCGTCGGGCCCGGGCACGTCTCCACCGTGATCGGCTGCGAACCGTACGAGTTCATCGCCCGCGACCACGGGATGCCGCTGGTGTGCTCGGGGTTCGAGCCGCTGGACATCCTCAGCTCGATCCACGGGCTGCTGCAGCAGTTCGCCGACGGCCGGTGCGAGGTCGAGAACGAGTACGCGCGCGTGGTGCCGTGGGCCGGGAACCCGAAGGCGCTGGCCGTGATCGACGAGGTCATGGAGGTGCGCGAGACGTTCGAGTGGCGCGGGCTGGGCTGGATCCCGGACTCCGCGATGCGGCTGCGCCCGGAGTACGCGCGGTTCGACGCCGAACAGATCTTCGGCGTGCCCGGCGTCCGGGTCGCCGACCCGCCCGCCTGCCAGTGCGGTGAGGTGCTGCGCGGCGCGATCAAGCCCTGGGAGTGCAAGGTCTTCGGCACCGCCTGCACCCCGGAGACGCCCATCGGGACCTGCATGGTCTCCAGCGAGGGCGCCTGTGCGGCCTACTACAACTTCGGCCGGTTCAGCCGCTCGCGCGTCAAGGAGGCCACCGCACCATGAGCCCGCACGAGACCACGGCGGGCTGGGCGGAGGAGGCGGTGCGCGAGCACGCCGGCTCTCCCCACCCGAGCCGCGAGGAGCAGGTCCTGGAGCGGATCGCCCGGGCCCGCGCACGCAAGCCGCGCATCCGCGAGGAGCGGATCACGCTGTCGCACGGCGCGGGCGGCAAGGCCACGCACACGCTGATCGAGGCGGTGTTCCTGGAGGCCTTCCGCAACCCGCTGCTCGAACCCCTGGAGGACGGCGCGTCGCTGGTCACCGCGGCCGGGCGGCTCGCCTTCACGACCGACTCGTTCGTGGTGTCGCCGCTGTTCTTCCCCGGCGGCGACATCGGCGACCTGGCCGTGAACGGCACCGTCAACGACCTGGCGATGTGCGGCGCGCGGCCGCTCTACCTGTCCGCCGGGTTCATCCTGGAGGAGGGCTTCCCGGTCGCCGACCTGCAGCGGATCGCGGCGTCGATGGCCCGGGCGGCCGAGGCCGCAGGCGTGCAGATCGTCACCGGGGACACCAAGGTCGTGCAGCGGGGCAAGGCGGACGGCTGCTACGTCACGACCGCGGGCGTCGGGATGCTGGAGCGCGACGTCGTGCTCTCCGCCGCAGCCGCCCGGCCCGGGGACGCGGTGCTGGTCAGCGGCCCGATCGGCGACCACGGGATCACCGTGATGCTGGCCCGCGGGGAGCTGGACATCTCCGCGGACGTCGTCTCGGACACGGCGTCGCTGCACGGGATCGCCGCCGACCTGCTCGACGCGGCGGGAGACGGGGTCCGGCTGCTGCGAGACGCCACCCGCGGCGGGGTCGCGACGATCTGCAACGAGGTCGCGGTCGCGTCGGGAGTGGCGGTGGTGCTGGAGGAGAAGGCACTGCCGGTGCGCCCGGTCGTCAACGGGGCGGCGGAGCTGTTGGGGATCGACCCGCTCTACGTGGCGTGCGAGGGGCGGTTCGTCGCCGTCGTCGCGCCCGAGCAGGTCGCGGCCGCCCTCGCCGCGCTCCGGGCACACCCGCTCGGCGAGGGCGCGGTCCGGATCGGGACGGTCGGCGAGGACCCGCCCGGGCTGGTGCTGCTGCGGACGGCGTTCGGGGGGACCAGGATCGTCGACCTGCTGGTGGGGGACCCCCTGCCGCGCATCTGCTGATGCACGAGCTCTCGATCACGCAGTCGGTCGTCGACGCGGTCACCGCACGGCTCGGCGAGGCCCGCATCCGCCGGGTGCGGCTGGAGGTCGGCAGGCTCTCCGGGGTGGTGCCCGACGCGCTGCGGTTCTGCTTCGAGCTGGTCACCGCCGGGACCACGCTCGACGGCGCGGTCCTGGAGATCGAGGAGCCCGCGGGCAGCGCCCGGTGCCGGACCTGTGGGGTCGGGTTCGAGACCACCGAGGTGCTGCCGCTGTGCGGGTGCGGGAGCGCGGACGTCGAGGTGCTGGGTGGGGCGGGCCTGCGGATCCTCGCGGTGGAGACCGGGAACGTGGTGGACGTCGAGAGCGAGGTGGACCCATGTGCGCGACCTGCGGATGCGGCGGGGCCGGGGTCCGCGTGAGCCACGCCGGCCACGGGCACCCCCACGGGCACGACCGGACCGTCACGCTGGAGGTCGACCTGCTGGCCGCGAACGACGCGCTGGCTCGACGGAACCGGGGCCGCCTCGACCGGGCGGGGATCGTGGCGGTGAACCTGATGAGCTCGCCGGGCTCGGGGAAGACCACGCTGCTGGAGCGCACGATCCGGACGCTCGGCGGGGTGTCCTGTGCCGTCCTGGAGGGCGACCAGGAGACCCTGCTCGACGCGGACCGGATCGCCGCCACCGGTGCCAGGGCGGTCCAGATCAACACCGGCGCCGGCTGCCACCTCGACGCAGGGATGGTCGCGCGGGGACTGGACGCACTCGCTCCCGAAGACGGTTCCCTGGTGTTCGTGGAGAACGTCGGCAACCTGGTCTGCCCGGCACTGTTCGCGCTGGGGGAGCACGCGCGCGTGGTGATCATGTCGGTGACCGAGGGGGCGGACAAGCCGCTGAAGTACCCGCACATGTTCCGCACGGCGGACCTCGTGGTGCTGACCAAGACCGATCTGCTGCCCCACGTGGACTTCGCCGTCCACGACTGGGCGGACGCGGTCCGCCGGGCCCGCCCCGGGGTCGCGATCCTGCAGGTCAGCGCCACCACGGGCGCGGGGATGGACGAGTGGCGGGCCTGGTTGGAGGGGCTGCGGACACACCACGGCGCCCCCACCCGTACCGGGTGAGGGCGCCGCGGAGTCGAGGGCTCAGGGTCGGCGCATGCGCGCCAGCAGACCCTTCGCCCGCTGGCGGTTGCGGGGGTCGGCAGCCATCCGCCGTCCCTGCTCGGTGACGCGGCGCCCACTCGGGCTGCGCAGGAAACGCTTGACGCTCTCGACGATCGGCATACCGGACGATTACCCCGGATCACCCGGCCTCACACCTCCGGGTGACGGGCGGCGGCCACGGCGACCTGGCCGAGGCTGATCCCGCCGTCCGTGCACGGCAGCCGGGAGTGCACCAGGACACGCAGGCCCGCGCGCTCCAGGGCGGTGCGCACCCCCGCCAGGAGCAGCT
>NZ_JACBXB010000486.1 GCF_013870575.1 Pseudonocardia pini | reverse complement strand
GCGCGGTACCTGCCGTGCGACGTCGCCGACACCGAGCAGATCACCGCGACCGTCGCGGCCGTCGTGGCCGAGTTCGGTCGGGTGGACGGCCTGCTCAACGCGGCGGGCCTGACCGACCGGGGCTCGCTGCTGGACACCACGCCCGAGCTGTTCGACCGGCACGTGGCGATCGACCTGCGCGGCCCGTTCTTCCTCATGC
Source organism: Pseudonocardia pini (assembly GCF_013870575.1). GTDB lineage: Bacteria > Actinomycetota > Actinomycetes > Mycobacteriales > Pseudonocardiaceae > Pseudonocardia > Pseudonocardia pini. The sequence goes on along the minus strand of NZ_JACBXB010000486.1, from coordinate 4,045 downwards.
AGGCGGTCGTGCGGGACATGCTGCGCCGCGGCGCCCCCGGGACGATCGTGAACATCGGCTCCGAGCAGTCGTACGGCGGCTCGCCGAACCTGGCCCCGTACGCCGCGGCGAAGGCCGGGCTCGCCGCGCTCACCCGCAACGTCGCGCACGCCCACCGCTTCGACCGGATCCGGGTCAACTGCCTCAACATCGGCTGGACGGACACCGACGGCGAGGACAGCACACAGCGCCGGTTCGAAGGCGCGGGCGACGACTGGCGTGCCCGGGCCGCGAGCAGGCTCCCCGCGGGCAGGCTCGGCGACCCGGACGAGATCGCCGACATGATCGTCTTCCTCCTCTCCGACCGCAGCGGCGTGGTGACCGGGTCTCTCGTGGACTGGGACCAGGCCGTGCTCGGCACCCACGACTAGGAGCCATCGATGACCAAGATCGCCGGAGCGCCCATCTCCTGGGGCGTGTGCGAGGTCCCCGGCTGGGGCTACCAGCTGACCCCCGAGCGCGTCCTGGCCGAGATGGCCGAGGTCGGGCTGGTGGCCACCGAGTTCGGGCCGGACGGGTTCCTCCCCGCGACGCCCGAGGCCAAGGCCGCCACGCTCGCCGGGCACGGGCTGACCGCCGTCGGCGGGTTCACCCCGACGCTGCTGCACGTCCCCGACCACGACCCGGTCCCCGGCGTCCGAGAGCTGCTGCCCAGCTACGCGGCGGCGTCCGCGGGCACGCTCGTGCTGTCCGCGGACACCGGCCGGACCGGCTACGACTCCCGCCCCGAGCTCGACGACGCCGGCTGGAAGACCCTGCTGGAGAACCTCGACCGCATCGCGACGGCGGCCGCGGCGGCGGGCGTCGAGACCGTGCTGCACCCGCACGTCGGGACCATGGTCGAGAACAACGACGACGTCCGACGCGTGCTGGAGGGCTCCTCCATGCAGCTCTGCCTGGACACCGGACACCTCCTGATCGGCGGCACCGACCCCGCGGAGCTCACCCGGCAGTCACCGGAGCGGGTGGCGCACACGCACTTCAAGGACGTCGACCTCGGTCTGGCGCGGCAGGTGCAGGAGGGTCTCAAGACCTACACCGAGGCCGTGCGGGCGGGGATGTACCGGCCGCTCGGCGCGGGCGACGTGGACTTCGAGTCGATCGTCACGAGCCTGCGGGGCCGGGGCTACGACGGCTGGTACGTCCTGGAGCAGGACACGATCCTCACCGAGGCACCGACCGGCGTCGGCCCCGCGGGCGACGTCCACGCGAGCGTCGAGCACCTCCGGGCGCTGCTCTCGAGGTGACCGAACGGCGCGGTCCCCGCCTGCTTCGAGGCGCCGCCCCCGCCCGAGATGAACGTCAGTGCTGTTCGGAGGCCCTCCGAACAGCACTGACGTTCATCTCGACGGGGCGAGAAGGCGGAGGCGGAGGCGGGAGCGGAGGGATCGCGGGGGTGTGCGGGCGGGAGGAAGGGTGTGGCGGCCAGCGAGACGACGACGGCGCCCACGGCCACCGTGCGGGCGTCCCGCTGCCGCAGCGAGGGCAGGAGGAGGGCGAGCAGGGCGGCCGGGAAGGCGGCGTCGATCCCGAAGACCTCCGGGTCGGGGATCGCCTCGCCCGCGAGCAGGCCGACCACCGTCCCGATGTTCCAGGCGACGAACAGGCTCGCGCCGCACGCCCAGTAGGCCGCCCGTGCCCGCGGCCCGCTGCCGCGGGCGCGCGTGAACGCCACGTTCTCGTCGACGAGCAGGTGGGCACCCAGCAGCCGCGTCGGCAGGCTCCCTCCGACGACGCCCCCGATCGCCAGGCCGAACGGCAGGTGCCGGAGGTTGATCAACAGACCCGCCGCGACCGCCGCGAACGGGGCGCCGCCCGCGGCGACGACGGCCACCGCGAGGAACTGCGACCCGCCCGCGAACACCAGTAGCGACATGCCCACGACCAGCGGCCACGGCACGCCCGCCGAGGCCGCGAGCGCCCCGAACGACATCCCGACGACCGCGATCGCCGCCGCCAGGGCCAGGACGTCCCGCAGGTCCCCGGGCGCCAAGGTCGTTCGCCGTACCGAACACATGGGCGCTTACACTGAACGCATGACCACCGTTCGTCAACCCGGTATCGGCGTTCGATGAGCCGAACGCCGCTGGAGGAGATCGCCGCGGCCGTCCGACGGGAGCGGACCCGTCAGGAGCTGTCGCTGGCGGAGCTGGCCCGGCGCGCGGGGCTGGCCAAGTCCACGCTCTCGCAGCTCGAGGCGGGGGCGGGGAACCCGAGCGTCGAGACGCTGTGGGCGATCGCCGTGGTGCTCGACGTGCCGTTCTCCCGGCTGGTCGATCCCCCCGCCCGCGGGGTGCGGGTGGTCCGGGCGGGGCAGGGCGTGGTGATCCCGAGCGAGCACTCCCCCTTCACCGGCACCCTGCTCGCGGCGTGCCCGCCCGGGGCACGCCGGGACCTGCACGTGATCACCGCCGAACCCGGCGCGGCCCGGTCCGCCCACAGCCACATCCCCGGCACCACCGAGCACCTCGTCGTGACGGCGGGGCGCTGGGTCGCCGGGCCGGAGGGCGAACAGGTGGAGCTGGGGCCGGGCGACTACGCCTGCTTCCCGGGCGACCGCCCCCACTCCTACCAGGCGCTGGAGCCGGGGACGGCCGCGGTGTTGGTGATGGAGTACGTGTAGTCACCAGCCGCGCTGGGCGTACCGCTGCTCCTCGGGGAGGTCGGGGATGTTGATGCCGACCATCGCCTCGCCGAGCCCGCGGGAGACCTTGGCGATCACGTCCGGGTCGTCGTGGAAGGTGGTGGCCTTCACGATCGCGGCCGCGCGCTGCGCGGGGTCGCCGGACTTGAAGATGCCCGAGCCCACGAACACGCCCTCGGCGCCGAGCTGCATCATCATCGCCGCGTCCGCCGGGGTGGCGATGCCGCCCGCGGTGAACAGCGTGACCGGCAGCTTCCCGGCCGCGGCGACCTCCGCGACGAGCTGCACGGGGGCGCGCAGCTCCTTGGCCGCGATGAACAGCTCCGCCTCGTCCAGGGTGCCGAGGCGGCGGATCTCGCTGCGGATGGAGCGCATGTGCCGGGTCGCCTCGACGACGTTCCCCGTGCCCGCCTCGCCCTTCGAACGGATCATCGCCGCGCCCTCGGAGATGCGGCGCAGCGCCTCGCCCAGGTTGGTCGCACCACAGACGAAGGGCACGGTGAAGGCCCACTTGTCGATGTGGTGCGCCTCGTCCGCCGGGGTGAGGACCTCCGACTCGTCGACGTAGTCCACGCCGAGCGACTGCAGGACCTGCGCCTCGACGAAGTGCCCGATCCGCGCCTTGGCCATGACCGGGATGGAGACGGACTCGATGATCCCCTGGACCATGTCCGGGTCGCTCATCCGCGCCACGCCGCCCTGCGCGCGGATGTCCGCGGGGACCCGCTCCAGCGCCATGACGGCGACGGCGCCCGCGTCCTCGGCGATCTTCGCCTGCTCGGGCGTGACCACGTCCATGATCACGCCGCCCTTGAGCATCTCCGCCATGCCGCGCTTCACGCGGGCGGTACCCAGCTCGTGGCCTGCGGAGGTCACGGAGCTGTCGGAGGGGGCCTGCTCGGACGACACTGTGGTGCTCCTTCTTCGACTGCGAGGTCCCGGGGCTCCGGGCCACCGCCGTCTGCGAACGGCGGTCCGTCGTCCGATGGTACGCGCCGCTCCCCGCAGCTCGGACGGGGTGGGAGCCGGTCAGCCCGCGCGCGAACCGAGCCGGGGAGCGGACTCGGCGATCTCGAAGTAGGCGGGCAGGGGTGCGGTCCCGTACAGCCGCAACCAGCGGACCAGCCGCCGCGACCGCAGGCCGTGGGTGTCCCGGACGGCGTCGTTGTGCACCCGCCGCGCCAGCACGACGAGCTGTTCCGCGTCGACCAGCTCGGCCAGCAGGTCCGTGGGCAGGCCCTCGCGGTCGACCAGCGACAGGGCCCGGGACAACGCGTTCTCGACGAGCTCGCGCGCCTCGATCCCCTGCTCCAGCTCCCGCGGGAGGTCGCGGACCATGCCGTCGGTGTTCTGCGGGTTCTC
>NZ_JACBXB010000485.1 GCF_013870575.1 Pseudonocardia pini | reverse complement strand
GACGTGCTCGCCCATCCCGTGGGTGAGCTGCACGATCCCGCGCGGCGACCCGGCGGGGTCCCAGGCGTAGGCGGTGAGCACGGTGCCGTCCCGGCCGGTGACCGGGAACGTGCGGTCGGGGGCGCTCACGCGGTCGCTCCCGCCGCGTAGCGGTCACGGAGCCGGTGTTTCTGCAGCTTCCCGGTCTCGGTGCGGGGCAGGGTGTCGGCGAAGTCGATCCGCCGGGGCACCTTGTAGTGGGCGATGCGCTCCCGGAGGAACCCGGTGAGCTCGGCGGCCAGCGCCTCACCGGGCTCGGCCCCCTCCGCGGGCTGCACGACGGCCACGACCTGCTCGCCCATCTCGTCGTCCGGCACGCCGATCACGGCGAGGTCGGCGACGGCGGGGTGCAGGGTGAGGGCGTCCTCGATCTCCTGCGGGTAGATGTTGACCCCGCCCGAGATGATCATGAAGGCCTTGCGGTCGGTGAGGAAGAGGTAGCCCTCCTCGTCGACGTACCCGACGTCCCCGGTGGTGCCCCAGTTCGGGTGCAGCGGGTGCTGCGCCTTCGCCGTCTTCTCCGGGTCGTTGTGGTACGCGAACGGCAGGACCTCGCGCTCGAAGTAGACGAGCCCGACCTCGTTCGTCTTCACCTCCGGCTGGTCCTCCTGCGCGTCGTCGCAGACCCGCAGCGTGCCGAGCAGGGCCTTGCCCACGGACCCGGGCTTGCGCAGCCAGGTCGTGGAGTCGATGACGGTGATCCCGATGGCCTCGGTGGCGGCGTAGTACTCCTGCAGGATCGGCCCCCACCACTCGATCATCCGCTGCTTGACCTCGACCGGGCAGGGCGCGGCGGCGTGCACGGCGACGCGGTGGCTGGAGAGGTCGTAGCGGCCGCGGACCTCGTCCGGCAGCTTGAGCATCCGGACGAACATCGTGGGCACCCACTGCGAGTGCGTGACGCCGTACCGCTCGACCGCGGCGAGCGCCTGCTCCGCGTCGAACCGCGGCATGATCACCACGGTGCCGCCGACCTGGTGGATCATGCCGCCGAAGCGCAGCGGCGCCGCGTGGTAGAGCGGGGCGGGGGAGAGGTAGACGGTGTCCTCGCCGAAGCCGTACAGCGGGCCGAACACGCCCAGCAGCGCCTCGCCGCCCTCGTGCACCTGCACGCCGGGCAACGGCGCCTTCACGCCCTTCGGTCGCCCGGTCGTCCCGGAGCTGTAGAGCATGTCCTTGCCGCGGGGCTGGTCCGCGAGCGGCTCCGGGGAGGACGCCGCCAGCGCCTCCTCGTAGTCCCGGTAGCCGTCGACGGCGCCGAGGGACAGCGTCACGGCCATCGGCGGGACCTCGGCGAGCAGCGGGACCGCGACGGCCGCCTGCCGCTCGGAGACGATCAGCGCCTTCGCCCCGCAGTCGCCGACGATGTAGGCGACCTCGTCGAGCTGCAGGTGGTGGTTGATCGCGGTGATGTACAGGCCGCTGCGCATGGCGGCCCAGAAGACCTCGTAGGTGTGCAGGCCGTTCTCGGCGAGCAGGGCGACGTCGTCGCCGGGCCGCAGGCCCGCGTCGTACAGCACGCGGGCCAACCGGGCAGAGCGTTCCTCGAGCTCGCCGTAGGTCAGCTGCGCCCCGCTGTCGCTGAGCACGACGGCGGGTCGGGCAGGGTCGATCGTGGCGAAGTGGCCGGGGTACACGGTTGCCTCCTCGTCGAGCACCGGTGGTCGCGGCGGAATGCTCTTGCCTGGCAGAGTGCAAGTCAAGACTGACTGTTTCGGTGACGGGAGTGGCATGAGTGACTCGATCCCCGCGGTCACCCGGCGGGCCCGCAAGGCCGTGGTCAGCCGCCGTCGCATCCTCGACGCGGCGGTCGACTGCCTGGTCGAGGTCGGGTACGCGGAGGCGTCCACGCTGATGGTGCAGCGGCGGGCCGGGGTGTCACGGGGTGGGCTGCTGCACCACTTCCCGTCCAAGGAGGCGCTGTTCGTCGCGGCCGCCACCCTCCTGTCCCGACGACGGGTGGCCGACACGGCGGCGCGGACGGCGGAGTTCGGCTGCCCGGACGGCAGCGTCGAGCGGATCGACGAGGCCATCGCGGCGATGTGGGAGCGGCACGGCGAGGCGTTCTTCCGGGCCTCGATCGAGCTGTGGCTCGCGGCCCAGCACCATCCGGCGCTGCGCGGTGTGGTCTACGAGGCCGAGCGCGGGCTCAACGAGTCCATCCACGCGATCGTGGCCGGGATGTTCGGGCCCGCCTGGGCCGCGCACCCGGAGTTCCCGGCCCTGCGGGAGACCCTCCTGACCAGCATGCGCGGCACCGCGCTCGTGGCCACGTTCGGGGACGCCGGACCGCGGCACGAGCGGATGCTGGAGCACTGGCGCCGGCTGGCCCGGGGCCTGCTCGCCGGACCCGCCGCGGCCCCGTAGCGTGGCGGTCGTGCCCTCCTCGAAGCGATCCCGTGGTCCGGCCTCCGACCTGGTCCGGCAGTGGGTGATGGTGGGCGAGATCGCCTGGGCGGCACCGCAGGTCATCGCGGTGCGGACCGCGCGGCTGGTCGCGGGCGGCTGGCCACCCGACGCCCGCAACCGCCGTGAGCTGCGCCGGATGGTCGGCGAGAAGGCGAGCGCCTTCACCCACGCCACCACGGCCGCCGCCCTCGCCACCCCGGTCGGCCTCGCCGGGATCGGCGTCGCCGCGCTGAAGCCGGTGCACCGCACCGTCCGCGCGAACCTCCGGCGGCTGGGCCGCTGAGCCTCGGCCCGCGGCCGTGAGCCGGACCGACGGCTCGGCGTGCACCGGCTGCGTGTCCTCGACGTCGCCGAGGCCCGCCGCCGACCCGGCTCACGATCGCGGCGCTGTCGCCGGGATCAGGGGAGGAGCTCGGAGGGGATCTCCACGACCCGGGCCCGGGCGTACTCGCTCACGGCCTTGCCGATGGAGTCCACCCGCAGGTTGCTCGACCCCGCCCTGCCGAGCAGCCCCTTGAGGACGAAGTGCACCGCCCGCAGGTGGGGGAGCTCGTGCCGGACGATCTCGAGGTCCTTGGTCTCCGGCAGGAGCCGGCGCAGCTCGTCGACCGTCATCAGGCTGCGCAGCCAGGGCCACGCGGCCGGGTCCGGGGTCCAGACGCCGAGGTTGCTGTTGCCGCCCTTGTCGCCGCTGCGGGCGAAGGCGACCCGGCCCAGCGGGGCGCGCGTCGTCTCGCCGGTGGCGAGGGGGGCGGGCTCGGGGTGCGAGGGCTGTCCGGTGAACGCCTCGGTCACCGCAGGCGGCGCGACGTCCAGGACGGACCCGTCGTCGAGCACCGTGCGGTGGGGGAGGACGTCCTGGGGGAGCAGGCCGGGCCAGTACTCCGTCCGCGGCCGCGGACCCGCGCTCTCCGCGCCCATGAACCCGGGGATGCTGCTCAGCCCCAGGCCGTTGAGCTCGCGCGCGAGCGCCGACAGCGGGCCGCGCTCGGCGGCGGCCGCCGCGATGCGGACGGGGACGGTGGCCTCCCACTGGCTGTGCGGGTCCGCGACGGCGGTGCCGAAGCGCGTGACGTCGAGCTCGGTGATCCCGAGCCGGGCGGCGATCTCGCGGACCTGGGCGTGCAGCAGGTCGTACTTCTCGTCGAGGTCCAGCCCGGTCAGGTGGGTGGTCAGCGCGGTCTGGAAGCCCAGCGGCGCGTAGATCGCGACCTTCGTCGTGGGCGACGGGGGCGTCCCGCGCACGGCGGACAGGGCGACGCGGTCCGGCCCGGCCGGGCCGATCTCCACGGTGTCCAGGTGCACCGTGACGTCCGGGTTCAGGTAGACGGGCCCCTGGATCTCGTAGACGAGCTGGGCCGTGACCGTGTCGACGGTGACGGCACCCTCGTCCGTGCCGTGCTTGGTGATCACGCTGCTGCCGTCCGCGGCGATCTCCGCGATCGGGAAGCCGGGGCGCACGAAGCGCGGCAGTCGCGTGAAGCCCGCGAAGTTGCCGCCCGCCGCCTGCGGGCCGCACTCGATGACGTGCCCGGCCACCACGGCCCCGGCCAGCGCGTCCCAGTCCGCGGTGGCCCAGTCGTGCCACCAGGCCGCGGGCCCGACGACGAGCGACGCGTCGGTGACCCGCCCGCAGACCACGACGTCCGCCCCGGCCCGGAGCGCGGCGGTGATGCCCCAGGCGCCGAGGTAGGCGTTGGCGGCGAGGGGCTCGGCGGCGAGCTCGGACAGCGGCGCCCCGGTGTCGAGGTGCTCGAGCCGGTGCCCGGCCGCCTGCAGCTCGGGGAGCCGGTCCAGCACGTCGTC
>NZ_JACBXB010000484.1 GCF_013870575.1 Pseudonocardia pini | reverse complement strand
GGCCGGCGATCCGCACCCGGTGCCCGGTCCCGAGCGCCTCGATCGCCTGGACCTCCCCGCCGCCGACCAGCGTGACGCCGTCGGCCGCGAGCCAGTCCGCGATCCGGCGGCCCACGTCGGTGCCGAGCCGGGCCTCCTGCGGCAGTTCCTCGGTGCTCACGACGGTCACGGCCAGACCGCGGCGGGCGAGCGAGACCGCGGCCTCGCACCCGATGAACCCGGACCCGACCACCACCGCCGTGCCCGCGGTGCGGGCGGCGCTGCGCAGGACCTGGGCGTCGTCCAGGCTGCGGAGCACGAGCACCGCGGGGTCGTCCCCACCGGGGACCGGGAGGGACCGCGTGACGGAGCCGGTGGCCAGCACGCACTCGCCGTAGGTGACCTCGTCCCCGGCGGCGAGGCGGGCGACCCGCCCAGCGGGGTCGAGCGCGGTCACGCGCTGCCGGAGCAGCAGCGTGATGCCGCGCTCGGGGTAGGTGGTGGCCGGGGTCAGGGTGGTGTCCGCGGCCTCGGACTCGCCCCGCAGGAAGTCCTTCGACAGGGGCGGGCGCGCGTACGGCGGGGCGTCGTCGGCGGAGACGAGCACCACGGCACCCGCCCCGCCGTGGTCGCGATAGGCGGTGGCGGCGGCCAGTGCGGCCGGCCCGCCACCCACGACGAGAAGGTCGGCATGCATGTCCGGCGGGTACCCGGTGCCGACCGGGGCACTCAGATCCGTGCGGCGTCCTTCGCGAGGACCTCGGCGCGCTCGCGGACGGCCCGGAGCACGCCGTTGCGGTTGCGGTTGCGCTCCTCGTAGGCCTCGATGGCGCGCACGTCCTTCGGGTCCTCGAGCGTGCCGACGGCGTCCGTCACGTCGCGGACGGAGAGCCCGTCGTAGTCGCGGATCGGCAGCTCGTTCGCCTTGAGCGAGCCGGTCTCCCGGCGCACGGCGTGGGCGGCCCCGGCGGTGCCTGCGGCGTCCTCGTCCTTCGCCACGGCCTCGGCGCGGCGGGTGGCCGCGTCGAACCCGCTGGTGAGGCCGGTGCCCAGCACGTCACGGCTCTCGAAAGCGACCCGGCCGAACCGGTCGCCGGTGCGGCTCAGCCGCTCCTGCACCCCGTGTCCGGCGCGGGCCACCTCGTGCGCGGCCCGGTTGACGCTGCCGACGGTCAGTCGGACGGGCAGCTGGACCGCCTTGGTCACGCCGGCGGCCACGGCCTGCAGCGGGGTGGGCTTCAGCGACGTGACGCCGTCGACGGCCTCCTCGGCCACCACGGTCTGCAGCCACTCGATCGTCTCGGTGTGCGCGGCGACCAGACGCTCCGCCAGGCGGTGCACGCCCGCCGGACCGTTCGCGGTGAGGGCGAGCAGGTAGCGGGCGCGGTCGGCCAGCTGGTGCTCGATCGCGAGGTCGCCGAGCAGCGCCTCGTCGATCGGCTGCGCCTGCTCGGCGGCGCTCTTGGCGAGCGAGACCGCCCAGCCGACGACGGGGGCGACGACGTCCGGGACGGCGTCGAGGTCGCGGAGTGCCTGCGCGATGGCCTCCGAGCGGGACTCGGCCTTGCGGGCGTTGTCCTCCAGATCGCGGCGGACCCGGTCGGTGCGGGCCTGGGCGACGCGGGTGCGGGCGAGGGCGATCTCGCTGCGGGTCAGGTGCTCCAGGGCACGGAGCTGGGTGACGACGGCGGTGCTGGTCATACGGGGTGTCCCTCCGGACGGGTGCTCGCGGAGGCGCCGGGACCACGGGCTCGGGTCTCCCGGGCGCCACCTCACGGGTGCCCGGTGACCGCGCGGCTACACGTCGTGTGACCGCACGCACCGGACCGTCAGGGCAGCAGGCTGCTCTCCCCGCGCTCCCAGCAGCCGAGCAGGTGATCACCCAGGCGCTCGCCGAGGTGCAGGCTCGCCCGGATGCCGAACACCACGCTCTCGGCGAGCTCCGGCTCCGCGGCCAGCAGGGGAGCCAGCACCGAGCGGCGGACGACCTGCTCGTGCACCGCGTCCGCCTCGACGTGCTCGTCGTAGAACCGGATCGCCGCCGGGCCGCAGCCGAGCCTGCGCATGCCCCGCACCAGCCGGTCCGAGCCGGGCGACGAGGTCAGCTCGACCATCGCGAACTGCCCGACCGAGGCCCCGCGCAGCTCGCGGTGCAGCCCGCAGAGCGTCATGAGGTTGACCTCGGCCAGGGTGGCGCCGGGGACCCGGTCGACGTAGGCGCCGTAGGTGTCGTCGAGGTCGAGCTCGCGCATCATGTCCGCGAACAGCGCGGCGTGCATGTGGTCGGGACGTCCGCCGCCGTACTCGTCGTGCTCGACGGTGACCAGGCCTGCCTTGGCCGCGCCGGACAGCCGCGGTATCACCCAGGCCTGCGGGTCCGCCTCCTTGAGGTGGTAGATCGACCGGTGCGTCACGTACTCGCGCAGCTGCCACAGCTCGCCCGCGCGCTGCAGGTGGTGGGACACGCCGCGGACCTGCGGGCCGACCGGCTCGACGAGGAGGGCCTCGACCTCGGCGTCGACGTCGTCTCCCGCGGGGACCGCCGCGCGCAGGGCGGCGAGGAAGGTCCGTTCGAGGTCGCGGCGCAGGCCGAGCAGCGCCGGGTCCCACTCGAGGTCCGGCGAGACGCCGGGGAAGCCGCGGTAGTGCAGCTCGTAGCAGCAGTGCAGGGCGAGCTGGAGGTCGTCGCCGTAGGGGTCGGCGGGCTCGACGGCCGGGACCGAGCCGCCGCGCAGCGCCTCGAGGACCGCCGAGGAGACGGGCCCGCGGGGCGCGGGCAGGGTGAGGGAGCGGGTCACGACTCCTCCTTCACTCGGACCTTCGTCCGATGGCTGGTGTCGCAGAGGGGGTAGCGGCGGCTGCGGCGGCACAGGCACAGCGCGGTGACGGGCCGGTCCGACCGGACCCGCTCGCCGTCGGGCAGCTCGACCTCGACCGGGCCGGTGACCAGCGCGGGGCCCTCCTCGGTCAGGGTCACGTGGGTGCGTTCAGGCATGCCGGGCCTCCACCACGACGAGCTCCTCCAGCCGTTCCCCGGGCTCGATCAGCCCACGGCGTTCGAGCAGCGTGGCACGCGAGCGCATGACCGGCCCGAACGGGATCCGGGCCCGCTCGACGACCTCGGCCGCCAGCCCCGCCGCGGCGAACCGGTCGACCGTCTCGTCCGGCCCGCACACCGCGGAGTGCACGAGCAGGACCCGGCCGTCGGGGGTGAGGTGGTCGGCGGCGCCCGCGCAGATCCGGTCGAGGACCGCGCGGCCGTCGGGTCCGGCGTCCCAGCAGCGGCCCGCGGTGTGCCGGGGGAGCACGGAGGTCTCCGACGGCACGTAGGGCGGGTTGGCCACGATCAGCCCGAACCGCCGGTCCCGGACCGGACCGAACAGGTCGCCGCGGTGGATCCGGACGTCGGCGCCGCGCAGCATGCAGTTCAGCCGGGTGGCCAGCACGGAGCGGCGGGAGAGGTCGACCCCGGTGACCGTGGCCGCGCCCGCGCGCCAGGCCGCGAGGGTGAGCGCACCCGAGCCGGTGCCGATGTCGAGGACGTCGCGGCCCCTGGCGTGGCCGCGGCCCAGCAGGCCTGCGAGGACGGCGGTGTCGGACTGGGCCCGGTAGACGCCGGGCGGGCAGAAGAGGATCACGTCGGAACTCCGGTGGTCGTCGGTGTGGTGGTGAGACGGAGCGTGTCGTGGGCCGGGTCGAACTCCACGGCGCCCGCGGCGGCCAGCTCGTGCAGCCAGCCGACCATGGGCCAGCGGCCCCGGCGCCGGTGGAAGAGCCGGGCGTTGGCGACGATCTCGGCCACCCGGGCCTCGTCGGTGCGGGCGGGCGGATGGTGCTGGTGGAAGGCGTGCGCGCCGCCGACCCAGTGCAGGCCGAGCCCGCGTTCGCCCGCGGTCAGGGCGAAGTCGGTGTCCTCGCCGCCGTAGCCGCGGTACTCCTCGCAGAACCCGCCCGAGCGGCGCCACGCCTCGGCGGTGACGGCGAAGGAGAGGGACCAGAAGAGCTCCCGGCGGGTCTCGGGGACCAGCGCGCCCGCGGGCGGGTCGGGACGGGCGGGGTGCGGGTCCGGGACGAGCTCGGTCGAACCCGGCGGGAGGTAGGTGACGGGACCGCAGAGCAGGCTCGACCCCGCGGTGCGCGCGGCCCGGGCGTACCGCTCGACGAGCGTGGGTCCGGGGATGCAGTCGACGTCGAGGAAGACCAGCAGGTCGGCGTCGAGGCCCAGCGCGGTGGCGGCGCCTGCGTTGCGGGCGTGGGCGAGTGGCAGCGGCCCGTC
>NZ_JACBXB010000483.1 GCF_013870575.1 Pseudonocardia pini | reverse complement strand
GGGCACCGTCGGTGTCACCCTCGTGCCATGACCAGCGCCATCACGCAGACCGACTCAGCCCCGCCCGGCCCGACCGCGCCCGACTCAGCCCCGCCCGACTCACCTCGGCCCGACTCGTCCCCACCCGATCCCAGCTGCTCACGGGCCGGACGGGGCGCGGAGTGACCCCCCGACTCCGATCCACCCGTGATCACCGGAGGTCGGCGGACCTCGGTCGACGGGGCCGGAATCGGCGGGTCCGCGGGCGAGGGGTCCGGGGTGGGGGCCGCGGTCGAGGGGTCAGTCACGCAACTTCTCGAGCGCCGACTCCAGGTCGGCCGGGTACTCGCTGGTGAACTCGACCCACCGCCCGTCGGCGGGGTGGTGGAAGCCCAGCGTGCGGGCGTGCAGCCACTGCCGGGTCAGGCCGATCCGCTTGGCCAGCGTGGGGTCGGCGCCGTAGGTGATGTCGCCGACGCACGGGTGCCGCAACGCGGAGAAGTGCACCCGGATCTGATGGGTGCGACCGGTCTCCAGGTGAACGGCGAGCAGGGAGGCCGCGCGGAACGCCTCGATCGTGTCGTAGTGCGTCACGCTCGGCTTGCCGTCCGCCACGACCGCGAACCGGTAGTCGTGCTTGGGGTGCCGGTCGATCGGGGCGTCGATGGTGCCGCTGGTCGGGTCCGGGTGGCCCTGCACGATCGCGTGGTACCGCTTGTCCACGGTGCGCTCCTTGAACGCCCGCTTCAGCACCGTGTAGGCGTGCTCGGACTTCGCGACGACCATCACGCCGGTCGTGCCCACGTCGAGCCGGTGCACGATGCCCTGCCGCTCCGCCGCACCGGACGTCGAGACCCGGATCCCCAGTGCCGCGAGCCCACCGATCACCGTGGGCCCCGTCCAGCCCGGTGACGGGTGCGCCGCCACGCCGACGGGCTTGTCCACCACGACGACGTCGTCGTCCTCGTAGAGCACGACCATGCCGCCGACCAGCTCGGGGGCGGCTGTGATCTCGGTCGGCACGGCGGGGTCCGGCAGTGCGACCTCCAGCCACGTGCCCGCGACGAGCCGGTCCGACTTGCCCGCCGCGCGCCCGTCGACCTCGATCCGGCCGTCCTCGGCGAGCGTCGCGACCACCGTCCGGGACAGGCCGAGCAGCCGGGACAGGCCCGCGTCGACGCGCATGCCGTCCAACCCGTCGGGGACCGGGAGCTGCCTGAGGTCACTCACCGGCCTTCTCCTCCTGCTTGCCCGCGCGGGTGCCGTCGAGCTCGCGGCCCGTCAACGCGAGCAGGACCAGCAGGATCCCGCCGCAGACCACCCCGGAGTCGGCGAGGTTGAACACCGGGAAGAAGGAGCCGTCCGTGCGCACGATCGACACCATGTCCACGACGTGCCCCTGCAGCACCCCCGGCGCCCGGAAGATCCGGTCGACAAGGTTGCCGATCGCCCCGCCGAGGATCAGCCCGAGCGCGATCGCCCAGCCCACCGAGCGCAGCTTGCGCGAGATCCGGATGATCACCACGACCACGCCCAGGGCGATCAGCGAGATGATCCAGGTGTAGCCGGTGGCCATGGAGAACGCGGCGCCCGGGTTCCGGACGAGGACCAGGTTCACGAGCCCGCCGAACAGCCGCACGGGCGGCTGGTCCTCCAGGGTCGCGACGGCGATCGTCTTGGTCAGCACGTCCAGCCCGAGGACCAGCGGCGCGAGCACCGCCGTGATCCAGACGGTCCGCGGTGGGAGGCCGGCGCTCTCGGGTTTCACCCCACGATTATGCGGGGGCGCCGGGGGTGTCCCGACCCGGCCCGGGATCGCCGTCTCGCCAGCGGACCAGCGCACCGCCCCGGTCGACCGCCCGGAGCCGCTCCTCGGTCCGTTCCCGGGCCTCCGCCGTGGCCACCACGAGCAGCTGGTCGTTCTCGCGCAGGCGGGTCTGCCCGTTCGGGGTGAAGGCCTTCTCGTCCCGCACCACCAGGCTGACCGTGGCCCCCGTCGGCAGCCGCAGCTCGCGCAGGTAGACCCCGCGCAGCTGCGAGCCGGGCGGGATCCGGACCTGCAGGAGGTCGGCGCCGAGCTCGTCCAGGGGCGCGGCGTCCACCTCCACCTCGCGGGCCTCCGCCACCCGCGACAGCCCCAGCAGCTTGGCCACCCAGGGCAGGGTGGTGCCCTGCAGCAGGGTGAGGATCACCACGAGCACGAACACCACGTCGACCAGCCGTTCGGCGCCCGGCGCCCCCTCCACCAGCGCGATCAGGGCCAACACGATGGGCACCGCACCCCGCAGCCCGGCCCAGGACAGGAACGCCTGTTCCCGCCAGGGCAGCCGGAAGGGCAGGGCCGCCGCGACCACCGACAGGGGGCGGGCCAGGACCAGCAGGACGCCCGCGGCCACCAGGGCGGGGACGACGGCGTCGACCAGCCTGGCCGGGCTCGCGTACAGCCCGAGCAGCACGAACAGCCCGATCTGGGCGAGCCAGCCGGTGCCCTCGGCGAAGGACAGGACGCCGCCGCGGTGCGGCAGCTTCGAGTTGCCCAGCACGAGCGCGCAGACATAGGTGGCCAGCAGGCCGGAGGCGTGTGCGAGCTGCCCGCCGGAGAAGGCGATCACGCAGACGCCGAGGGCGGCCAGCGGGTACAGGCCCGTCGACGGCAGCGCGGCCCGTCTCAGCCCCCACGCCCCGGCCCAGCCCAGCGCGAACCCGATCGCCGCGCCCGCGGCCAGCTCGTAGACCACGAGCAGCGGGGTGAGCCAGGTCAGCGGGTCGGTGGAGGCGAGGAGGAGGACGGCGAGGACGACCGGCGCGTCGTTCATGCCGGACTCCAGCTCCAGCGCCCCCGCCAGCCGGGGCGGCACGCCGACGCCCCGCAGCACGGAGAACACCGCCGCCGCGTCCGTGGAGGAGAGCACGGCGCCCCAGAGGAAGGCGGTGCGCCACTCCAGGTCCAGCAGGAAGTGCAGGCTGACCGCGGCGACCGCGATGCTGACCACGACGGCCACCGTGGACAGCCCGATGCCGATCCCCAGCGAGGGCCGGACGGCCTTCCAGCGGGTGGTCAGCCCACCCTCGACCAGGATGAGCACGAGCGCGGCGAGCCCGAGGTTCTCGGTGAGCGCGGCGTCCGAGAACCGGACACCGAGGACGGACTCGCCGAGGATGATCCCGATGCCCAGGTAGAGCAGCAGCGACGGCAGGCCGAGGCGGACGGACACACGCACGGCGAGCACGCCGATCAGCACGACCGCGGCGACGACGCCGAGCAGGACCTCCAGACTCATCGCACACCACCCTCGGACAACCCTATCCGTGCAGGTCGGAGCGCGATCACGGGGGTTGTCCCCCCGCCCGGTCCGGTGGCCGGTCGGATGGTCCCGGGCGGTCTCGGGTCCCTAGTGTTCCGGACATGTCCACCGCAACCGTGCAGGTCGCACGCCCGCTGCCGGACGCGGTGCGGGCGCTCGGCGCCCCCGCGACCTGGTCGACCGCCGCCCACCTCCTGCTCGACGTCGCGGTGGGGTTCGCCACGGCCACGATCGTCGGGTTCGGGTTGCTGCTGTCGCTCCTGTTGTTCCCGCTGGGCCTGCTCGGGGTCCCGGTCTGGTTGCTCACCGCGCGGCTGAGCGCGCTGCTCGGCAGGCTCGAACGGCGTCGGCACGCGGTGCTGCTCGGCACGCAGATCGACGCCGAACCGCTGCCGCCCGCCGACCGCCGCCTCCTGCGGTACGGCGGGACGCTGCTGCGCGACCAGGGCGTCCGTCGCAGGCTCGCCCACCAGCTCCTCGCCCTCCCCGTCGGGCTGCTGACCTCGACGCTCACGTTCACCCTGCTGACCTGGGGCATCGTGCTGCTGCTCCTGCCCGTGCTGGGGATCTGGCTGCCGACGTCGGAGGCCTCGTTCTCGGGCGTCGACGTCTCGGGGGTGGGGGCGCGACTCGCGGCCGCGGTCGTCGGTGCGGCGTTGCTGCTGGTCACGCCGTGGGTGCTGCAGCGGCTCGCCGCCGCGGACCTCCTGCTGGCCCGCACGCTCCTCGGCCCGGTCCCCGGCTCGCTGACCGCCCGGGTCGGTGAGCTGGAGCGCAGCCGCGCCCGGGTGGTGGACTCCGCGGAGGCCGAGCGCCGCCGGATCGAGCGGGACCTGCACGACGGCACCCAGCAGCAGCTCGTCTCGCTCGCCATGACCCTGGGCCGGGCGCAGGCGCGCTACCGGAGCGACCCGACGGGGATCGGCGAGCTGCTCGACGACGCCCACCAGCAGGCCAAGGACGCCGTCGCCGACATCCTT
>NZ_JACBXB010000482.1 GCF_013870575.1 Pseudonocardia pini | reverse complement strand
CCGGTCGGCCGCAGTCCGCGGCCCGCGGACCGGAACGCACCGACACCCGCTCTGGAGGACCGTCATGCCTGAGCCTCGTTTCGGAGTGTTCCTCAGCCCCGCCGCGCAAGGCCTGGAGGAGCTGGAGGAGCAGGTGCGCGCCGCGGAGGAGTCCGGGTTCGACTACGTCTCGGTCCAGGACCACCCCTACGTGCCCGACTTCCTGGACACCCTGACCCTCATCACGCACCTGGCCGCCCGCACGACCCGGATCCGGTTCATGACCAACGTCGCCAACCTCCCGCTGCGACCGGCGCCGATGCTGGCCAAGACCGCGGCGAGCATCGACGTGCTGTCCGGCGGGCGGTTCGACCTCGGGCTCGGTGGGGGCCGCGCCTGGAAGGAGATCGCCGGCCTCGGCGGTCCGCACTGGAGCCCGGGGGACACCGTCGAGGCGGTCGGGGACGCGATCGACACCCTGCGCACGATGTGGCGGCCCGGTCGGACCGCCACCGTGACCGGGGGCCGCTACCCGCTGCGCGACGTCGACACCGGCCCGGCGCCTGCGCACCCCATCGGGATCTGGCTCGGTGCGGGCGGGCCCCGCATGCTCGACCTGCTGGGCCACAAGGCCGACGGGTGGATCGCCCCGATGCGCTCGGACCACTCGAGCCGCGTCGCCGGGCAGGACCGCATCGACGCGGCCGCCCGTGCGGCCGGGCGGGAACCGCGGGACATCGAGCGCGTCATGCAGATCGTGGGGGTCCTCGACCCGAGCGCGGCACCGCTGCCCGGGACGGACGACGTCCCGGCGACCTTCGCCGTGCGGGCCACCGCGGAGGACTGGGCGCGTCTCGTCACCGATGCCGTGACCGCGCAGCGCTTCGATGCCGTCAACCTCATCCCGCAGGTCGGCGACCCGGAGCAGCTCCGCCGGTTCGCTGCCGAGGTCATCCCGCGGGTCCGGGAGGCGGCGGCATCGTGACCAGGACAGGAGGGCGTCGGGTCAGGGTCGGGTCCGGTGCAGCGTGGGCCGGTAGACGAGCTCCTGGATGTCGCCGTCGAGCGTCCGGTGGTCGAGCAGCTCGAGGTCGAAGTCGGCTGCTCCGCCCAGGACCGGGTTCGTCCCGGTCCGGCCGGTGACCACGGGGAAGATCGTCACCTGGAGGCGGTCGACCAGGCCCGCGGCCATCAGCGCCCGGTTCAGCGACAGGCTGCCGTGCGACCGCAGGGGGACCCCGGACTCCTCCTTGAGCCGGGCGACGACCTCGACGGCGTCGCCGCTGACGACGGTCGCGTCCGGCCAGTCGAGGGGCCCTGCCAGAGTGGACGACAGGACCGTGGTCGGCAGCTCGCGCATCCGGGCGACCCACGGGTCGCGGACCTCGGACTCCGCGGTGCTCCCGGCCAGCATCTGGACGAACTCGGCGAACGTGGTGGCGCCCAGGACGATCCGCTGTTCCGTCTCGAACGAGGCGAGGCGGTGGTCCAGCAGCTCGGGACCCTGCTTGCCCCAGTAGCCGCCCCAGTCGCCGTCGCCCCCGTAGGACCCGAAGCCGTCGAGGCTGGAGAAGACGTCGAACGTGTAGTCGGCAGTCATGTGCTCTCCCGCGGTCCGCCGCCCGGCCCGCTGCCGGTGCTGGTCGTGCCCGGATAGACCCGGTGGGTCGCCCGAACTCAGCGGTCCGATCCGGAGCGCGAGGTCGGTAGGGCCGCCGGTCGACCCCCGACCCCGAGGCGAGGTGACCAGCGCCGGGCGTGCTCGTCCGCGAGGAGGATCCGGGTCACGCGCGTCCTCCGCTCAGCGGCACCACCAGCGTGACCAGCGTGCCGCCGCCCGGTGGGCTCGAGACCGTCAGCTCGCCGTCGATGAGCAGGGCCCGTTCGCGCATCCCCCGGATGCCGGCGCCCTCGCGGTGGGGGCCGCCGCAGCCGTCGTCGCGCACGGTGAGGATCAGGGCCCGCGGCCCGCCGGTGAGGGTGAGGTCGACCTTCTGCGCGGCGGCGTGCTGGGCGATGTTCGTGAGACTCTCCTGGGTGATGCGGAAGAGCGCGAGCTCGGTCTGCGGGGTCAGCCCGGCGGGGACCGGGTTCCCGGCCCGGACCACGGGGATGCCGCTGACCTCGGTGAACTCGGCGGCGAGGGCCGTGAGCGCGCTGGCGAGGCCGAGGTCCTCCAGGACGTCCGGGCGGAGCCTGCGGGCGACCTGGCGGACGTCGTCGAGGCTGCCGCGCACGGTGTCCTGCACCTGCCGCAGGTCCCACTGCAGGGACGCGGGCGCCCGGCCGACGACCCGCTCGAGGCTCAGCAGGGCGGCGGTGAGGCTCTGCCCGATCTCGTCCTGCAGCTCGCGGGCGATCCGCCTGCGCTCGGCCTCCTGCCCGGCGAGCACCTCCGCGCTGCGCAGGCTGCGTTGCTCCTCCAGCCGGTCCAGCATCGCGTTGAACGTCGTGATCACCCTGGCCAGGTCGCCGTCCCCGTCCTCCGGCAGGCGGTCCCGGGACCGCAGCAGGTCCACCCGCTCCATGACGGCGGTGAGCTCGTCGAGCGGGGCGAGGCTGCGGCGCAGCAGCACGGTGGTGGCCACCAGGATCAGCACCAGCCCGACGACCAGCACCGGGACCTCGGCGAGCAGCACCGGGTAGGACACCGTGACCGGCGCCAGTGCGAGGGTCAGCGTGCCGAGGGTGAAGACCGTGCCGTTGATCAGCACGAGCCGGTAGAACAACGCCCGCACCGGACTGCCGCGCCTGCCCATCGGGACAGCCTGCTGGATCGCCCGCGCCTGCGTCCATGCGCACCACAGCCGGCCCGCCGACGCGATCGACCCTCGTGAGACCGGTGGCGCCGACCGGGGCACGGGCCCTACCCGGCGGTGGCGCGCAACGGCAGGTCGTCCGCCTCGACGATCAGCTCCGGCCGGAACGTCACGCGGCGGCCGGTACCGCCCTCGTCGTCGGTGGCTCCGGGCGCGGTCCACTCGACGGCGGCCCGTCCGCTCAGGTGCAGCGTGCCGCCCCGCTCGAAGTCCAGGACCAGCAGCGCGGCCGAGTCGTCCACGGCGAGGTTGCCGAGGGTGTTGAACATGTTGTTGCCCGGATAGTCCGGCCACCAGACCCGGTCGCCGTCGACGCGCACGAAGCCCGGTGCGCCGCCGCGGTGGGAGGCGTCGGCGCCGCCCGGGTGGAGGGTGCCGACGAAGAGGGTGGCCGTGCTCCGGAGGGCCGAGCGGTGGGCGTCGGTCAACGAGGTCGACGTGCGGGCGTGCACCTGACGCGGCGGGGCCCCGGCCGGGTCGAGGTGTCGCGGCCGGATGTACTGGGGGCAGTTGCCGTACGCCTGGTCGACCTCGACCGCCAACCCGGTGGGGCCCGCGGCGGTGAGTGTGCCGTTGACCCGGAGGCGCCGCCGCCTGGCGAAGTCGACGGTGACCAGGCCGACGGGCTGGCCTGCGGGCAGGCCGTGCAGCGGATCGGTGTCGGCGAAGCCCGCGTGGACCGCGAGGTGCCGTCCGGAGCCGTCGAGGAACCCGGGTGTCCCGACGAGCGGGGAGGTCCAGAGCCGCCCCTCGCCGTCGCGGGCGGTGAGGACGGCGAGGTCGCGCTGGGCGAGGAAACCGCCCATGCCGCCGTCGAGGCTGGGGTCGGTGAGCATCCCGGACAGCCGGGCGGCCTCACGGGCCACCCCCGCCCGTCGCTGGACGGCGAGCTCGCCCTCGTGGAACGTGGTCATCGGTGTGCTCCCGGTTCGGCGTGGATCCCGAAGGTGGTCGCGAGCCCGTCGCTGCCCGCGGTCGTGACGGCGACGGCCCTGCTGATCTCGGTCCGCCGCACCCAGCCCAGCTCGAGGAACCGGTCCAGCAGTGCCCGGCCGAGTGGGCCGCCGAGATGGTGGCGGTGCTCGCTCCAGTCGAGGCAGTGCTCCGCGGCGCGAGGGCGGGCCGGCACCCCGAAGTCGGTCAGGAACCGCTCGCCGGACTCGGTCAGCGCGTAGTCGACGTCGTCGGGGTCGTGGCCCGTGCGGCCGTCGAGATGACCTCGGTCCAGCAGCGACTCCATCAGCGCGACGCCGAGCCTGCCGGACAGGTGGCCGTAGCAGGTGCGGGCCTCGCGCAGGGCCTTCGCACGGTTCGCCTGGCGCAGCGAGGTGACCGTGGCGGTGGGGGCGAGCTGCTCCAGGGCCTCGACGAGGTTCCCGACCGCGGGGCCCGCGTACCGGTACCAGCGCTGCCTGCCGCGGGCCTCGACGGTCAGCAGACCGCCCGCGGTCAGCTTCGCCAGGTGCCCG
>NZ_JACBXB010000481.1 GCF_013870575.1 Pseudonocardia pini | reverse complement strand
CCGCACTGGTCCTGGAGGCGGCGTGACCGACTGGCTGCTCGCCCCCGAGCTGGCACCCGACCCGTCGGACGTGCTGGCCCCGCTCTACGCCGCGGCGGACCGCGGCGAGCTGCACCTGCCCCGGTGCGCCGCCTGCGACCTCGCCCTCGAGCTCGAGCAGCGCGTGTGCGACGGGTGCGGCGCGGCCGAGGTGGCCTGGCGCCGGGCCGAACAGGCCGGGACCGTGCACGCGGTCACCGTCGTCCACCGGCTCGAACCCGGGCTCGTCCGGACCGACCGGCCCTACCCGGTCGCCGACGTCGAGCTGGCCGGTGGGCACCGGCTCGTGCTCGCGCCGCTCTCCCCCGACATCGCACCACCCGCCGTCGGCGATCGGGTCGCCGTCGGCTTCCGCAGGCTCGGCGAGGTCGCCGTGCCCGGCTTCACCACACCCGTCCCGGAGGATGCGCCATGACCGAACTCGACACGCGGCCGCCCGAGGCGGCTCCCCCGCGGACCGATGTGGACGATCTCGTGCAGCACGACCGCGTGCACGGCTCGGTCTACACCGATCCCGAGGTCTTCGAGCTGGAGATGGAGCAGATCTTCCGGCGGGGCTGGGTCTACGTGGGCCACGAGAGCGAGGTGCCCGAGCCCGGCGACTACGTCACCCGCCGGATCGGCGGGCAGCCCGTGATCCTCACCCGCGGCAAGGACGGCGTCGTCCGCGTCCTGATGAACCGGTGTGCCCACCGCGGCAACCGGCTGTGCAACGCCGAGTCCGGCAACAGCACCACCTTCCGCTGCCCGTACCACGGCTGGACCTTCAACAACGACGGCTCGCTGGTCGGCGTGCCCATGCGCACCGGCTACGACAAGGAGTTCCTGGCCAGGCGCAGCGAGATCGGGCTCGCCCCGACCGCCCGGACGGACTCCTACCGCGGCTTCGTCTTCGCCTCCCTCGCCGCCGAGGGGATCACCCTCGCCGAGCACCTGGGCCGGGCGACCACCGCGATCGACCGGCTGCTCGCGCTGTCCCCGGACGGGCGCCTCGACCTGCGCGCGGGCTGGATGAAACACCAGCACATGAGCAACTGGAAGATGGTGATGGAGAACAACGTCGACGGCTACCACGCGTTGTTCACCCACGAGTCGGTCTACTCCGCGGTCCGCGAGGCCAAGGTCTCGCACGTCCCCAGCAAGGTCGAGGTCTGCGTCCGGGACATGGGCGACGGGCACTCCGAGATCGACTACTCCGCCGAGTACACCCGCCTCGACGAGGAGTTCGTCTGGTTCGGCCGAGCGCCGCGGGCGAAGCTGCCGAACTACGTCGCCGCCATGGAACGCGCGCACGGTCCGGCGGACACGCACCGCGCCCTCGTCGTGGGCCCGCCGCACACGTTGATCTTCCCGAACCTGTTCCTCGCCGAGATGAACATCATGATGGTCGAGCCGATCGCCCCCGGTGAGACCGTCGCCTACACCACCCCGGCGCTGATCCCCGGCCAGGACGAGCTCAACGGCCGGATGCTCCGCCGCACCGAGGGCGCCATGGGCCCCGCCGGTTTCCTGATCGCGGACGACGGCGAGATCGGCGCCCGCAACCAGCTCGGCCTGGCGGCGCGCAAGCCGGACTGGATCGTCCTGGCCCGCGGCCGGGACACCGACGAGGCGGACGAGACCGGGCTGGTCAACCACGACAAGAGCGCGGAGACCCCGCAGCGCGGCTGGTGGGCGCACTGGGCCGAGGTGCTCGGTGGCCGCTACAACTCCCGAGACGGAGCAGAGTCATGACCGAACCGGCCGCCGCGACCGGCACCCCCGTGGACCCCGCGCTCGAACCGGACGTCCTCGCCTTCCTGCACCTCGAGGCGCGCCTCGCCGACGAGGCCCGCTACTCCGAGTGGGAGTCCCTCTGGGCGGCGGACGGTGTGTACTGGGTGCCGATGGGCCCGGACCACGACCCGCGGGTCAACCTGTCCTACGTCTACGACAACCGCAAGCGGATCCGCAGCCGGGTCGCCCAGCTCAACTCCGGCGCCCGGCACTCGCAGACCCCGCCGTCGGTGATGCGCAGGCTGCTCACCAACGTCGAGGTCCTCGACCGCGGGGCCGACACCGTGACCGTCGGCGCCAACTTCGTGCTCTACGAGTACCGCCACGCCCTCACCACCTGGGCCGGGCGCGTGGTGCACACGGTGCGCAGGCGGCCGGACGGGAGCCTCGAGCTCGTGGCCAAGACCGTGCACCTCGTGAACGCGGGCGGGCCGGTGCCCACCCTCGCCTTCCTGATCTGACCCTCCCTCCGGGCGGCCCCCGCCCCTGCACCCTCGCGAGGACGCATGCTCGTCGGAGACATCCCCCGCCGCAACGCGCGCCGGTACCCCACCAAGACCGCCGTGCTCTCCGGCGGCACCGCCCTGACCTGGGCCGCGGTGAACGAGCGGGCCAACCGGCTCGGCACCGCGCTGCGCGCCGCCGGGCTGCACACCGGGGACCGGGTCGCCGTCTGCTCCCGCAACACCGCGGAGTGGCCGGAGATCGTGTTCGGGCTGGCCAAGGCCGGGCTGGTGGCCGTGCCGATCAACATCCGGCTCTCGGCGCCCGAGATCGCCCACCAGCTCACGGACTCCGGTGCCCGCGCCGGGATCGTGCACAGCGACCAGACCGCGCTGGCGGGTGAGGTCTTCACCGCGCAGCTCGAGCTGGTGGTGCAGATCGGCGGGGAGGAGGCGGGCAAGGACTACGAGTCCGTGCTGGCGGGCTCGGTCGACGCGGACCCGACGCCTGCGACCCTCACCCACGACGACGTCCAGTTCCTCCTCTACACCAGCGGCACGACCGGCCATCCCAAGGGCGTGGTCCAGCTGCACCGCGGCATGGTCGCGCAGGCCCTCGACACCTCGCTGGCCACCGAGGCCGTGTCGAGCGACGTCACCCTCGGGACCACGCCGTGCTTCACCGCGGGCGGCATGGTGCGCACGGTCTCCGGGATGTTCCTCGGCCAGACCCTGGTGCTGCACCCGCGGTTCGATCCCGAGCAGGTGGTCGCGGAGATCGAACGCAGCCGGGTCACCATGACCACGTTCATCCCGACCATGCTGATGCGCACGCTGAAGGTCCTGGAGAACGGGCCCGACCGGGACGTCTCCAGCCTGCGCCGGATCAGCTACGGCTCGGCCCCCGTGCCGCCCGGGCTGGCCCAGGAGGCCATGGCCCGGCTCGGCTGCGACCTGCAGCAGCGCTACGGGGCGACCGAGGCCGGTGGGCAGGCCACCATCCTCACCCCCGCCGACCACCGGGCGGCCGTGGCGGGCGACGAGGGCCTGCTCGCCTCCTGCGGGCGGGAGACGGCGATGGCCGAGATCCGGATCGTCGACGAGGCGGGCGAGGACCTCCCGACCGGCGAGACCGGCGAGATCGTCGTGCGGTCCGACATGGTCGCCGCCGGGTACTGGAACCGACCCGAGGCGAGCGCGGAGACCTTCCGCCCCACCGGGTTGTGGACCGGTGACCTCGGCAGGCTCGACGAGCGCGGCTACCTCTACATCGCGGGGCGCAAGACCGACATGATCATCTCCGGCGGGTTCAACGTGTACCCCGCCGAGATCGAGCGGGTCCTGGCCGCGCACCCGGGCGTCGACCTGGTCACCGTCGTCGGGCTGCCCGACCCGGAGTGGGGCGAGACGCCCGTGGCGGTGGTCGTCCGCAGCGGCACGCCGGACCCGGGGCTGGAGGAGTCGCTGCGCGAGCACTGCCGCGGGAACCTGGCGGGCTACAAGCAACCCCGCCGCTTCGAGTTCCGGGACGAGCTGCCGCTCGGGCCCGCGGGCAAGATCCTCAAGCGCGAGGTCCGGGCGGCGCTGCTCGCCCCGGCGGGCGGGTGAGCGCGGTGACCCTGCAGACCGAGGCGCGCACCTGGACGCCCCCGTTCGAGGCGGCGTCCGTGACCGAGCTGCTCACCCGCCGGGCGGAGACCACGCCGGACGCCCTGTTCGCCGTCGACGAGCACCGGGCCCGGATGACCTTCGCCGAGCTGGCCGCGGCCGTGGAACGGGCGGCCGCGGGCCTGCGCGACCTCGGGGTCCACCCCGGGGACGTGGTGTCCTGGCAGCTGCCCAACCGGTTCTCGACGATCGTGTTGTCACTGGCCCTCTGCCGGCTCGGCGCTGTGCAGAACCCCCTGGTCACGCTGCTGCGCGAGCGGGACCTGAGCTTCGTGTGCGGGCAGGCGGGCTCGGCCCACCTGTTCGTGACGGGCACGTTCCGCGGCACGGACTTCGCCGCGATCGGGGC
>NZ_JACBXB010000480.1 GCF_013870575.1 Pseudonocardia pini | reverse complement strand
GCGAGCTCGCCACGCTGGCGGACGCGCTGGCCCCCTGGGACGCGGTGACCACGGAGGAGACGGGACCCGCCCGTGCCACCTTCCGGCTCGCCGAGATCGACACGCTGCACGACCCGGCGGACCCCGGGGACGACCCGCTGGACCAGACCGGGGACGGCACCCGGTGGGTCCTGGAGTTCCAGCTGCAGTCCACCGAGGACCCCAGCCTGGTCCTGTCGGCGGACGACGTGTGGGCGGGCCGCGCCGACCGGCTGATCACCTCCGCCCAGGAGCTCCTGCTCGCGGAGCTGGGGCGCGCCGCGCTCGTCTACCCGCCGCTGGCCGCCGCCCTGCGCCAGGCCCGCCCCGAGGACCTGGACCTCGACCCCGAGGAGACCCACCGGTTCCTCACCGAGGACGCCGCGCGGCTGGTCGCCGCCGGGTTCGGGGTGCAGCTGCCCGCCGGGTGGAACGGGCGGAAGCCGTTGGGGCTCAAGCTGTCCGTCTCCTCGCCCGGCGCGCCCGGCGTCGTCACCCGCGGGGGGCTCGGCCGCGAGGAGCTGGCCCGGTTCCGGTGGACCATGGCCGCCGGGGACGAGGAGCTCGACGAGGAGGAGATCGCCGCCCTCGTCGCCGCCAAGGCCAAGCTCGTCCGGATCCGCGGGCAGTGGGTGTCGGTGGACGCCGAGGCCCTGGCCCGCGGGCTGGAGTTCCTGAAGCGGCAGAACGCCCGCCGCGCGCCCACGGTCGCGGAGACCCTCGCCGTGGCCCAGGGCGGGCTGGACACCCCCTTGCCGGTCACCGCCGTCACGGCGGAGGGCTGGGTCGGGGACCTGCTGAGCGGCACCGCGGACCGCACGCTCGAGCCGCTCGACCCGCCGGCGTCGTTCCGGGCCACGCTGCGGCCGTACCAGCAGCGCGGGCTGTCCTGGCTCGCCTTCCTCGCGAACCTCGGCCTGGGCGCCTGCCTGGCGGACGACATGGGGCTGGGCAAGACCATCCAGCTCCTGGCGCTGGAGGCGCGGGAGCGGGAGGGCACGCCGACCGGTCCCACGCTGATCCTCTGCCCGATGTCCCTGGTCGGCACCTGGCAGCGGGAGGCGGCCCGGTTCGCGCCGGACCTGCGGGTGCACGCCCACCACGGGCCCGGCCGGGAGCGCGGCGAGGCGCTGCGCGAACGGTTGGCGCACACCGACATCGTCGTCACGACGTACGGCACCGCCGCACGGGACATCGAGGAGCTCGCCGCGCACGCCTGGCACCGGCTGGTGCTGGACGAGGCGCAGGCGATCAAGAACAGCAACGCCGCGCCGTCGAAGGCGGCCCGCCGGATCTCCGCGGGCCACCGGATCGCGCTCACCGGCACGCCGATGGAGAACCGGCTCGCCGAGCTGTGGTCGGTGATGGACTTCCTCAACCCGGGGATGCTCGGCACCCCGGAGCGCTTCCGGCAGCGGTTCGCGGTGCCGATCGAGCGGCACGCGAGCCCCGAGGCCGCGGAGACCCTGCGCGCCATCACCCGGCCGTACCTGCTGCGCAGGCTCAAGACCGATCCCACGGTGATCGACGACCTGCCGGAGAAGATCGAGATCCGGCAGGAGTACCGGCTCACCCGCGAGCAGGCCTCGCTCTACCGCACGATCGTCGACGACATGATGGAGCGGATCGAGGACTCCCAGGGGATCCAGCGGCGCGGGAACGTGCTGGCGGCGATGGCCAAGCTCAAGCAGGTCTGCAACCACCCCGCCCAGCTCCTGCACGACGGCTCCCCGATCGGGAAGCGCTCGGGGAAGGTCGCGCGCCTGGAGGAGCTGCTCACCGAGATCGTGGCGGAGGGCGACAAGGTCCTGCTGTTCTCCCAGTTCACCGAGTTCGCGTCGATGCTGGTCCCGCACCTGAGCGCGCGCTTCGACCAGGAGGTCCTGCACCTGCACGGCGGCACGCCGAAGAAGCGGCGGGACGAGATGGTCGAGCGGTTCCAGTCCCCGGAGGGGCCCGCGATCTTCCTGCTGTCGCTGAAGGCGGGCGGCACCGGGCTGACCCTCACCGCGGCCAACCACGTGATCCACCTGGACCGGTGGTGGAACCCCGCCGTCGAGGACCAGGCCACCGACCGCGCCTTCCGGATCGGGCAGAAGCGGAACGTCCAGGTGCGCAAGTTCGTGTGCCCCGGCACCGTCGAGGAGCGGATCGACGCGTTGATCGAGTCGAAGAAGGCGTTGTCGGACATGGTGATCAGCGACGGGGAGAACTGGCTCACCGAACTGTCCACCGGTGAGCTGCGGTCCGTGTTCGCCCTGGGGGCCGAGGCGGTCTCCGATGAGTGACCAGCCGTTCTGGGCGCAGGAGGACCATCCGAAGCGCCCCCTGCGCGTCGAGGGCGGGGTCCAGATCCACTCCACCCGCGGCACCGTCGCACGCACGTGGTGGTCGAAGCGGTTCCTGGCGGTGCTCGAGCAGCTCGGGGTCGGCGGGCGGCTGGCGCGCGGACGCAGCTACGCCCGCTCCGGCCAGATCGTGTCCTGCGAGATCGACGCGGGCTCCGTCGTCGCGCTCGTACAGGGCACCCGACCCACCCCGTACAAGGTGCGGATCGGCATCCCGGCCTGGGGGAAGCAGGAGTGGGGTCGTGCGGAGCAGGCCCTGGCGGACGACGCCTGGTACGCGGCCACCCTGCTCGCGGGCGGGATGCCCACCGAGATCGAGGAGCTGTTCGCGGGCCTGGGCCTGGCGCTGTTCCCCACCTCCCAGCGGGACCTCACGATGGACTGCGGCTGCCCGGACGCGACGGTCCCGTGCAAGCACCTCGCCGCGGTCTTCTACCTGCTCGCCGAGCGGTTCGACGCGGACCCGTTCGAGGTCCTCGCGCTGCGCGGCCGGGACCGCGAGACCCTGCTCGCGAACCTGCGCAGGCGGCGTGGGGCCACCGAGTCCCCCGAGCCCGCCACCGAGGAGCCCGTCACTCCGCTGGATGAACTGCTGGCGGCGTTCTACGAGGCCCCGGCCGCGGACCTCACCCGCTTCGCGCCCGCGTGGCCCGCTCCCGGCGCCCTCCTGGACCAGGTCCCGGAGCTGCCGATCGCCGTCCGCCGCCGGAAGGTCCGCGACCTGCTCCGGCCCGCCTACGAGGTGTTGTCCGAAGAGGCCTGACCGAACAGGGCCGGCTGGCCCTGTCACGATCCGGCCCGGTTCTGCGAGCCTCCCCATGATCAGGGAGGAGTCGTCATGACCGAGGTGCTCGTCGTCGGAGCCGGACCCGTGGGTCTCACGGCCGCGTTGGAGCTGCGCCGCCGCGGCGTGGAGTGTCGCGTCGTCGACACCCTCGCCGCTCCGCGGCAGTACGCCAAGGCGGTGGGGGTGCAGCCGCGGACCCTGGAGCTCTGGGAGGCCTCCGGCGTGCTCCCCGCCGCACTCGCCCTCGCGGCCCCG
This sequence comes from Pseudonocardia pini, assembly GCF_013870575.1. GTDB lineage: Bacteria > Actinomycetota > Actinomycetes > Mycobacteriales > Pseudonocardiaceae > Pseudonocardia > Pseudonocardia pini. The sequence continues at coordinate 871 of NZ_JACBXB010000480.1, read as the reverse complement.
ATGCGGGGTCAGCGCGTGTACCGGGACGGCGAGCTCGTCGCGTCGCTCGACCTGGATCTGCCGCCGGACATGCCGTTCGCCTTCGCCACGCTCCCCCAGTACGACACCGAGCGGATCCTCGCCGAGACCCTCGCGCGGTACGGCACGGTGCCGGAGCGTCCGGTGCAGCTCACCTCGTTCGTCCAGGACGCCGGGGGTGTCACGGCCACACTGGACACCGGCGAGGAGGTCCGGGCGCAGTACCTCGTCGGAGCCGACGGGGCGCACTCGATCGTCCGCAAGTCCCTCGGCCTCACGTTCGAGGGCGGGGCGTTCGCGGACGAGTACATGCTCGGGGACGTCGAGCTCGACTGGGACCTCCCACCGGGCTACGCGATCCGGGTCAACCGCGGAGCCGACGGGCTCGTCGCCATCCCCCTGCCGGGGGCGAGCCGCTACCGGCTGTCCATGATCGCTCCGCCGCACCTGCGGACCCGGCCACCGGCGGCCGGCGAGGTCGCGCACGGCTTCGAGGGGGACGTCGCCCCCACGCTCGCGGACATCCAGGAGGTCGTGGACCGGCTCGCGCCGACCCCCGCCACGGCCCGCGCACTGCGCTGGTCCTCGATCTTCCGGATCAGCCACCGGATCGTCGACGCCTACTCCCGCGGCCGGGTCTTCGTGGCCGGGGACGCCGCCCACATCCACCCGCCGACCGGCGGGCAGGGCATGAACACGGGGATCCAGGACACGATCAACCTGGCATGGAAGCTGGCCCTCGCCGTGCGGGGAGAGGCTGCGCCCGGCCTGCTGGAGAGCTACGACGCCGAGCGCAGGCCCGTGGGCGAGGAGGTCGTGGGCCGCACCACCGCGGCGGCCTCGACCGGCGTGC
>NZ_JACBXB010000047.1 GCF_013870575.1 Pseudonocardia pini | reverse complement strand
GGCCGGGGTCGACCAGATCGTCCCCGTCGACTCCGAGCACTCGGCACTGGGCCAGCGGGCGGGCACCCGGGACGAGGTCGCGCGGCTGGTGCTCACGGCGTCGGGCGGGCCGTTCCGCGGCAGGCCGCGCGCCGACCTCGAGTACGTCAGCGTGGACGAGGCCCTCAAGCACCCGACGTGGGACATGGGTCCGGTCGTCACGATCAACTCGGCCACGCTGGTCAACAAGGGGCTGGAGCTGATCGAGGCGCACCTGCTGTTCGACGTGCCGTACGACCGGATCGACGTCGTGGTGCACCCGCAGTCGATCGTGCACTCGATGGTCACCTTCGCCGACGGCGCCACGATCGCGCAGGCCGGCCCGCCGGACATGCGGCTGCCGATCGCGTTGGCCCTCGGCTGGCCGGAGCGGGTGCCCGGCGCGGCGCCGCAGTGCACCTGGGACGAGCCGCAGAGCTGGACCTTCGAGCCGCTGGACCACGAGGCCTTCCCGGGCGTGCGGCTCGCGCGGGCGGCGGGGGAGACCGGGGGCTGTCTGCCCGCGGTGTTCAACGCCGCCAACGAGGAGCTCGTCGCCGCGTTCGTGGCCGGCCGCATCCGCTACACCGACATCACCGACGAGCTGGAACGCGTGCTGCAGGCCGCCGACGCCTGGTCCGGCGACCCCGCTACCGTGGCCGACGTCCTGGCCGCGGAGGAGTGGGCCCGAGCCCACGCTCAGGAGAGAGTGCGATGACCATCCTGTGGACGATCGTCGGGATCGTCGTGTTCTTCCTGGGCATCCTGCTGTCCGTGGCCTGGCACGAGCTCGGCCACTTCGCCACGGCGAAGTGGTTCGGGATCAAGGTCCCCGAGTTCTTCGTGGGCTTCGGGAAGACGGTCTGGAGCAGGCGCGTCGGCGAGACGGAGTTCGGCGTCAAGGCCGTCCCGCTCGGTGGCTACATCCGCATGATCGGGATGCTGCCGCCCGCCAAGGGCGAGCTCTACGGTCGCAGCAGGCGCACCGGCCCGTTCCAGGGCCTGATCGACGACGCCCGGCAGGCCTCCGCCGCGGACGTCGGGCCGGAGGACGCGGACCGGCAGTTCTACACGCGGCGGCCGTGGAAGCGGATCATCGTGATGGCCGCGGGGCCGATCATGAACCTGATCCTCGCGGTGATCCTGTTCGCGATCGTGCTCATGGGTTTCGGGCAGCTGACGTCCACGCTGACCGTCAGCTCGGTCAGCCAGTGCGTGCTCCCCGCGAACGCCACGCGGACCGACACCTGCCCGGCGGGCGCCCCGCTCACGCCCGCCGCGGCGGCCGGGTTCCAGCCCGGGGACCGGATCGTCTCGCTGAACGGGCAGGCCTACGAGTCCTGGCCCGAGGTCCAGCGCGCGATCCGGCAGTCCACCGGCACCGTGGCCGTGGTGGTGGACCGGGGCGGACAGCAGCTCACGTTGCAGCCCACGCTGATCACCACCGAGCTGCCCTCGCTCGACGACCAGGGCGAGACCGAGCAGGGCAGCTTCCTCGGGCTCTCCCCGCTGCAGGAGGTCCAGCGCCAGGGGATCGACGCCGTGGGCACCACGATGGTGGACATCGTGGGGCAGGTGGGGCAGAAGCTCGTCGAGATGCCGCAACGCGTGCCGAACCTGTTCGGCGCGGTGTTCCTCGGCGAGGAGCGGGACCAGGACTCGCCGGTCGGTATCGTCGGCGCCTCCCGGATCGGCGGCGAGATCCTCGCCTCCGACGCCCCGCCGGGCCAGGAGATCTCGGCCTTCCTGACGCTGTTGGCGCTGGTCAACATCTCGCTGTTCCTGTTCAACCTGCTGCCCATCCCGCCGCTCGACGGCGGGCAGATCTTCCCGGCGATCTGGGAGGCCGTCCGGCGCCGGTTCGCCGCGCTGCGCGGGCGGCCGGACCCCGGCCCGGTCGACGCGGCCCGGCTCATGCCGGTGGCGATGACCGTCGCGCTGATCTTCATCGGATGGAGCGCGCTCGTGTTCGTCGCCGACGTCATCAACCCGGTGCGGCTGGGCTGACCCCCGTCCGGCGATACTGAACGGGTGATCGACTCTCGCCCGCTCGCCGTCTTCGACATCGACGGGGTCCTGGCGGACGTCACGCACCGGCTGCACCACCTGCGCGCGCGTCCGCAGCGGTGGGAGCGGTTCTTCGCGGCGGCGGACACCGACCCGCTGCTGGAGGAGGGTGCGGACCGGCTGCGGGCCGCCCAGCGGGACCACGACGTCGTCTACCTCACCGGTCGGCCCGAGCGGAACCGGCGGCTGACCGAGCGCTGGCTCGCCCGCAACGACCTGCCCACGGGCCCGCTGCACATGCGGGACGACTACGACTACCGCCCGGCCCGCGAGATGAAGCGCGAGGTGCTGCGGTGGCTGGCCGAGGAGCGGGAGGTCGCCTCCGTGCTCGACGACGACCCCGCCGTCGTCCGCGTGCTGGCGGCGGACGGGTGGCCGGTCGAGCTGGCCACCTGGCTGCCGCACTCGTCGACGCTGCAGGACGCACAGGAGAACAAGGGCCGCACGTGAGGCCTGCGGTCGACACGGCCCGACTCCGGGCGCTCGCCGCCGAGTGCGGGGAGGCGGTGCCCACGGGCGCCTCGGAGGCCGCCCTCGTGACCCTCGCGGCCGAGTGCCTCGCGGTGTTCGGCGCCGAGCCGCCGCGGGAGTTCCTGGACCTGCTGCGCGCGATGGACGGCTTCGAGGCCAACGGCCTGCGGGTCTTCGGCACCGGCGCGCTCGTGGACCACAACCAGGCGGTCCGCGAGCCCGGCGGCCTGGCGGAGTACCTCGTGCTCGCCGAGGGCAGCAGCGCGCGCTACGCCGTGCACCTGCCCACCGGGGCCGCCCACGAGCTGGGGATCGTGCCGACCGACCTGCTCGCCGTGCACCCCGACCTGCACACACTGGTACTCGCGGCGGTCGAGGCGCAGAGCTGAGGGTGAACGGGACGTGAACCCGCCCACCCGACCCGGGTCACACGGATCTCTGCGCCGAACAGGCGCATACTGGGGATCGTGAGCGTCTCCCTGGGAATGCCGTCGACCCCCGCTCCGACCCTGGCTCCGCGCCGGCAGACGCGGCAGCTCCAGGTCGGATCGGTCGGTGTCGGCAGTGAGCACCCGATCTCGGTGCAGTCGATGACCACCACCCTGACCTCCGACGTCAACTCCACCCTCCAGCAGATCGCGGAGCTGACCGCCGCGGGCTGCGACATCGTCCGGGTGGCCTGCCCGAGCCAGGACGACGCGGACGCGCTGCCCGCGATCGCCCGCAAGTCGCAGATCCCCGTGATCGCGGACATCCACTTCCAGCCGAAGTACGTGTTCGCGGCCATCGAGGCGGGCTGTGCGGCCGTCCGGGTCAACCCCGGCAACATCCGCAAGTTCGACGACCAGGTCAAGGAGATCGCGAGGGCCGCGAAGGACCACGGCACCCCGATCCGGATCGGCGTCAACGCGGGCTCGCTGGACAAGCGCCTGCTGGAGAAGTACGGCAAGGCCACGCCCGAGGCCCTCGCGGAGTCCGCGATGTGGGAGGCGAGCCTGTTCGCCGAGCACGACTTCCACGACATCAAGATCTCGGTCAAGCACAACGACCCGGTGGTCATGGTCCGCGCCTACGAGCTGCTGGCCGCGCAGTGCGACTACCCGCTGCACCTCGGCGTCACCGAGGCCGGGCCCGCGTTCCAGGGCACGATCAAGTCCGCCGTCGCGTTCGGCGCGCTGCTGTCGCAGGGGATCGGGGACACCATCCGCGTGTCGCTGTCCGCGCCGCCGGTCGAGGAGATCAAGGTCGGGCGCCAGATCCTGGAGTCGCTGAACCTCAAGCCGCGGCGCCTGGAGATCGTGTCCTGCCCGTCGTGCGGGCGCGCCCAGGTGGACGTCTACACGCTGGCCGAGCAGGTCACCGCGGGTCTGACGGGCATGGAGGTCCCGCTGCGCGTCGCCGTCATGGGTTGCGTGGTGAACGGGCCCGGCGAGGCCCGCGAGGCGGACCTCGGCGTCGCGTCGGGCAACGGCAAGGGACAGATCTTCGTCAAGGGCGAGGTCATCAAGACCGTCCCCGAGCACGCCATCGTCGAGACCTTGATCGAGGAGGCGATGAAGATCGCCGAGACGATGGAGGAGGGCGTCGGCGAGCCGTCGGTGACCGTGGGATGAGCGCGGCGTGAACGTGCTCACCCAGGCGTCGGTCGGCCACCGGTCCCGGCCCGGTCGCCAGGCTCCTCGGCGACCGGGCCGACCTGCACGCAGGGTCGGCGCCGTCAGCAGGCGCTGCGGGTCTCCGCGAAGCCGTCCGAGAGGGCGGCGAGGGCCTCGTCCAACAGCCCCCGCAGCTCCTCGTCCTCCGCGCTGAGCCACTGCTCGTACGCCGCCAGCGCGGCGCCCAGGCACACGTGCCCGAGGGTCCGCGGGAGCAATGCCGTGGGCGGCTGACCGAGCCGCTCCCCCGCGTAGTCCGCCACCACCCGTCGCCACTCCGCGTACCGCAGGGCCGAGTGGGCCTGCAGGGTCGGCGTCTCGAGGATCAGCCGCAGCCGCTGCCGGTGCCACGGCCGCTCTGCCTCGGGGATGTCGTTGAAGTCCAGGACGGTCTCCCGGATCCCCGCCATCACCGGGACCTCCGGCGGCAGGGCCGCGAACCGGGCGCGCATCCGGTCGAGCATCTCGTCGAAGGCGCCCCACGGCACGTCGTTCTTCGAGGCGTAGTACCGGAAGAAGGTGCGACGACCGATCCCGGCGGCGTGCGCGACGTCGTCGACCGTCGTCGAGTCGAAGCCGTGCTCGGTGAACAGCTCGAGCGCGATGTGCTCGATCTCGTCCCGGCTCGTCACCGGGCGACGGCCCGCGCGACGGGCGCCGGCGGCTGCGGACATCGACCCTTCCTCCGCCCGGCGAGCGCGGGCTAACGTCGAGGGACCGGGCCACCCGGTCGTCGAGCGCATCCTACGACCGTGCGGATCACCGGGACCGCCATCGCGTCGGCGACGCAGCCGAGAGGGGACCGGTGGGTTCCTCGTCCGAGAACGAGCGGACCGGTTCCCGGCCCCCACGTCACCGGCGTGACCTTGCCGTGGACGCGGGCCGCAGTCAGGTGAGGTCCCAGAGCAGGCGGTAGTAGCGGGTGCGGTCCGGGTCGGGGGCGATCCCGTAGGCGTCGAGCAGGGGAGCCTCCCAGCCCGGGCCGAAGTTCCAGACCGTGCTCCAGGTGGCCACGGCCAGGTCCGCCCACCGGTCCCCGGTACCCAGCGCGCCGAGGTCGACGTGCCCGGTCCAGCCGTGCTCGTCGACGATCGTGTTGGGCGCGCAGGCGTCCCCGTGGCAGACCACCCGTTCCCCGTCGGGTGGGTCGGCGAGGATCCGGCGGGCCTCCGCGGGGGTGACGCCGTGCTCGACGCGGAGGCGGCCCGGCTCGTCCGGGTCGTGGAGGTGGACGAGCCGGTCCGCGACCTCCCAGGAGAAGGGGCACTCCGCCGCGGGCAGGGCCTCGTGCAGCGCACGCAGGCCCGCACCCACCGCGTGGACGGCGTGGGCGGGTGGGTGCTCGATCGCGTTCCGTCCCGGGAGCGCCGCGGTGACCAGCCAGGAACCGTCCTCGTCGGCGCCCTGCTCGAGCACCCGGGGGACGGCGGTGAACCGCCCCGCCCAGGTCAGCCGCTCGGCCTCGACGGCGAGGTCCACCGTGGGCGACCACTTCACGTAGGCCCGACCGGGGAGCTCGTAGGTCAGTCCGCCGATCTCGTTCCGCCAGACGGGGCGGGGCACCGTGCCCGCGGCGAGCCTGCGAACGGCGGCGGGCACCGGGACGTCGTCACGCGGAGCCCCCGCGAGGTCACGGGCTGCTTCCGAGGACACCCTCCGATGATGCCGTCCACCGGTCCGATCCGGACGGATCGGCGCACCCGGCCTGATTTTGTCGGTGGTACGCGGCACACTCACGGGTGACGTTGACCGACCTCCAGGGGGAGAGCAGATGAGTGCGCCGTCCACCGCGCCACCGCGCGAGGAGCTCGAGCCGCAGCTGGAGCAGTACCGCTCCGAGCTGACCGGGTACAGCTACCGCATGCTCGGGTCCTCCTTCGAGGCCGAGGACGCGGTGCAGGAGACGATGATCAGGGCGTGGCGGGCCCTGGACAAGTTCGACGGCCGGTCGTCGCTGCGCTCCTGGCTCTACCGGATCGCCACGAACGTCTGCATCGACGCGCTGAACGGGCGCAAGCGCCGGGCCACCCCGATGGACTTCGGTGGCCCCTCGGAGCCGCGGGGCGAGCTGCTGCGCGAGCCCCTGCCGGACGACGCGTGGCTCGAGCCGATGCCCGATGCGCGGGTCACCCCGTCGCACAGCGACCCGGCGGAGACCGCGGTCGCGCGGGAGTCGATCCGGCTGGCGTTCGTCGCCGCCCTGCAGCACCTGCCCCCGCGCCAGCGGGTGGTGCTGATCCTGCGCGAGGTGTTGTGCTGGAAGGCCGCCGAGGTGGCCGAGCTGCTGGGCACGTCGGTGGCCTCGGTCAACAGCGCGCTGCAGCGGGCCCGCGCCACGCTCGACGAGCGGGGCATCGGCAGTGTGGAGGAGGCCTCGGCCTCCGCGCCCCCCGCCGAGGAGCACGTCGAGCTGCTGGCCAAGTACGTGGCCGCGTTCGAGTCCTTCGACATGGAGGGCCTGGTGGCCCTGCTGCACGAGGACGTCGAGCAGAACATGCCGCCGCTGGAGCTGTGGCTGCGTGGCCGGGAGAACGTGCTGGCCTGGATGCAGGGCGCCGGCATCGGGTGCAAGGGCTCCCGGATGCTGCCGACCTCGGCGAACGGGTCGCCCGCCTTCGGTCAGTACCGCCTCGGGGAGGACGGTGTGCACCGGCCGTGGGGCCTGCAGGTGCTGCGCATCGAAGGGGACCGGATCACCGGCATCAGCACGTTCCTCGACACGAAACTGTTCGCGTTGTTCGGCCTGCCGGCGGAGCTGCGGCCCGGTTCCTGACATTTCCTCGGCCGGACGAGAAAAGGTTCGGAGAATTCCCGGGAAACAGGGACGCACCGGGCCCGACAATGCGGGCCCGGTGCGTCATCCCCGGTGTTGCTACGCCTTCAGCAGGCGCTCAGTCCTGGAAGATGCCGGCCGAGTCACCGGTGCCGCTGCAGTCGGTGATGTTCGGGGCGGCGTCGCCGACGGCGGCCGGGCTCAGGACACCCAGGATGCCGACGACCGCGTCGACGTCCACGCCGCAGACGTTGACGTTCTTGAGGATCTCGGCGTCGTTCAGGGCGTTGACCGCCACGAGGCCGTTCGCGCTGGACGAGCCGCCGTCGGAGATCACGCCGACGTTCTTGGGGGACGACGAGTGCTTCTCGTGGTGACCCTCACCGGCGAACGCGAGCGGGGACACCGCCACGAGGGACGCGGCGACACCGGCGGTGATGATCCCAGCCTTCTTCAGCACAGTGCTTCTCCTGTTACGTACGGGGACCCGTCGAGCGGATCCATCGTGTCTTCAGCGTGTGACTTGGGGAGCCCCGCTGATGACAAAAAGCTATCCGGCCCCCGACCGATCTACCGAGCCATCTACCACCATCGTGTGAATGGGATTACTCGCCGTGAGGATATTGCTCTCATCGGGCATGCGTCAGGGCGTCGGTCAAGCCCGTTCGCTCGAAAGTCGTCACTCGTTGCAGTGACGGGTGACCCGTTCGGCCGCATATCCTTTGTCGGGGTCACGCTTCGTGAGCAACGCTTCCCGACACGGGGACGGGCGCACCACGATCGAGGATTCTCGACTCGTCGCAAACCGTGGCGCGGGCCACTCCGGAGGGCCTTCGGATGAGCAGCACGCGATCACCCAGCGCGATCGGGTCCGACGCACGGGTCGGTGTCACCGCGATCGGGGTGGTGCTCACGGCCCTGCTCGTGGCCCTGAGCAGCGGATACGGCTACCACCGGGACGAGCTGTACTTCCTCGAGGCGTCCCGCCACCTCGCCCTCGGGTTCGTGGACCAGGGCCCACTCACGCCGGTGTTCGCCTTGGTCGGCGGGGACTCCCTGATGGGGTTGCGCGTCCTGCCCGCGGTGTTCGCGGGACTGGTCGTGCTGGTCACGGGCCTGATCGCCCGGGACCTGGGCGGCAGCCGCGGCGCCCAGCTGCTCGCCGCGGGGTGCACGGCGGTCTCCGCGATCGTGCTGCAGACGGGCCACCTGCTCTCCACCACGACGTTCGACCTGCTGGTGTGGGCGCTCGTCACCTGGTTCGTGGTGCGGGCCCTGCCGGGCGGCGGGCCGCGCTGGCTGCTCGTCGGGCTCGCGGCGGGCGTCGGCCTGCAGAACAAGATGCTGGTCGCGTTCCTGCTGGTGGGGCTGCTCGTCGGGCTCCTGGCCACCGGGCCGCGCCGAGCGCTGCGGGACCCGTGGCTGTGGGCTGCGGGCCTGCTCGCGCTGCTGATCTGGTCGCCCTTCCTGGTCTGGCAGGCGACCCACGGCCGGCCGATGCTGGAGCTGTCGGCGTCCATCGCGGCGGGCGGCTCCACGTCGAGCGAGCCGTGGTGGCTCATCGTCCCGTTCCAGGCAGTGCTGGTCAGCCCGCTGCTGATCCCCGTCTGGGTGGCGGGGCTGGTCGCGCTGTGGCGCACCCGCACCTATCGCCTGTTCCCGGTCGCGGCGGCGGTGCTCGCCGTGGTGTTCATGGCCACCGGGGGCAAGCCCTACTACCTCTGCGGCTTCTATCCGGTGCTGCTCGCGGCGGGCGCGGGCCCCACGCTGCGCTGGGCCCACACCCGGGTGCGCGCCGCGCTGCTCGGGGCCGCGGTGGCGCTGGGCGCGCTGGTCAACGTCGTCCTCATGCTCCCGGTGGTGCCGGTCGGTGAGCTGGCGGAGACCCCGATCACGGCGATGGTGGCCGACGTCGGGGAGACCGTCGGGTGGCCGGAGCTCGCCGGGACCGTCGCCGGCGTGGTGGCGGCGCAACCGCCGGGGACCGTGGTGCTGGCCGCGAACTACGGCGAGGCGGGAGCGCTGCGCCGGTTCGCTCCGCAGCTGGCCGTCTTCAGCGGGCACAACTCCTTCGCGGACTGGGGCACACCTGCGGACCCGGCGGGCCGAACCGTCGTCGTCGGCTATCTGGAGGCGGTCGTCCGCGGCTGGTTCACAGCCTGCGCACCGGCTGCCGAGATCGACAACCGGGTGGGTCTGGACAACCAGGAGCAGGGCCGGACCGTGTGGCTCTGCGGGCCACCGCAGCAGACCTGGGCCGAGCTCTGGCCGCAGGTCCGGCGGGTCGGTTAGGCGCGGGTCGGTCAGCGGCGGAGCCGGCCGCGCGGCTTCACCACGGACAACGCCGTGGCCACGACCAGCGCGGTCGTCGACACGATCGGGGGCATGAAGAGGCGCGGCACCTCGGAGACCGGGATCTCGCCCGCCGCCAGGGCCCGCCCGAACTCCCCCGCCGCCGCGAGCCCCGGCCCGAGCAGCAGCGCGACCAGTGCGATCAACACGAGGTTGACCACCAGCTTGATCGCGACCCACCAGTGCCGGACCAGGCCCCACCTCGTCACGAGCCCGAGTGCCACCCCGCTCAGCAGGCTCAGCACCCCCGCGACCATGAGGGGCCAGAACAGCAGCGGCAGCACCTGGTAGCAGACCGCGGTCCACTCCGGCTGCGCCATCGGCACGAAGACGAGCAGCCCCAGCGCCACGTCGAGGCCGATCCACGTCGCCGTCGAGACGATGTGCACGGTCAGCAGCGTGGTCCGGGCCGCCTTCGGCACCGGCACCCGGATCGGGTCGCGCACGGCCCTGGTCACGGTCACGGCGGTCATGGTCCCCTCCTCGGCGTCGCTGCGACGAGCCTCGCAGGGCAGGCGCCGGGGTGAATCGGACCGACGGGGGCTCCCCGGCTACCTCCCGAGAGGGCAGGCGGGGCCCGGGCGTACTCCCCAGGGAGTACGGATCAGGTGTGGGGCGCGGTGTCGTAGGCCATCACGCCGATGTCGTTGCCCTCGGTGTCGAGGAAGCGGACCAGCGCCCCGACGCCCGGGATGACGGACCTCGGGAAGGTGATCGTGCCGCCGTGTTCCTCGACGAGCGTGGCGACGGCCTCGACGTCGGTGACCGCGAACGTCGGCTCGATGCCGTTGAGGCCCCCGCCGGACCGCGGCTCGGAGCGTTCGTGCATCAGGCCCTGGATGCCGGGCGACGCGTCGTCGCCGGTGTGGACGAGGTAGAAGCCGGGCGGGCCCCACGGCTCGAACTCCCAACCGAGGACCGCCTCGTAGAAACCCCGGGCGCGCCCGACGTCGTCGACGTGGAGGGAGAAGGAGGCCAGGTTCGCTGCCATGGAACGACGCTAAGGCCGCCGCCCGGGCCGCCGCAATCTCGCTATTCTGTCCCGTGATGTCGCGGAAACGTCGCACGGTGGCGGACGAGCCGTACCTCGTCGTCCGCACCTCCGTGTCCGACCATCCCGCAGGCGGCGAGATCTCGAGCCACGCGCACGACTGGCACCAGCTCGTCCACGTCCGTGCGGGCCTGGTCACCGTGCGGACGGCGGCGGGCACCTGGGTCGCACCGCCCACCTGGGCGGTGTGGGTGCCCGCGGGCACGGTCCACGCGGTCCGGTTCGTGGTGCCGAGCGCGCTGCGGACCGCCTACCTGCGGTCGGACCTGCGCGTACCCGGCGGCTGCCGCGCGTTCGCCGTGTCGACGCTGCTGCGCGAGCTCCTGGTTCGGGTGACCGGCCTGGGCATGCTCGACGAGCGCGATCCCGGCACTGGCCCTGCTCCGTCCAACGACGAGGCCGAAGTCCGGTTACTGCTCGGTATTTCCGGCGCTCATGCCGAGCGGGACTCCTCGGACCGGCACCGGTTGCTCACACAACGACTCGGTGGCGGTCCGGACGATCCCCTCTCGGTACAACCCCCGTCTCAGCCTCCGGATGGAGTGACAGGGGTCGAGATCACCCGATCGGAGTAGGTGTCGTGGGGGACCGGGCAGGTGCGCGGGAAGGTTCCGAGCCGCCCGACGTCGAACCCGTCGGGGTAGCTGCGGATGTTCGGCAGGTCGCGCACGAACTGCGGCCGGGTGCGGACGGGCATCCTGCGCACGATCCGCCCGCGCAGCATGAGGGCCCCTCGAGACAGCGCCTGGAACCAGCGCGGCGGCGCGTCGTACCGGAACGCCGCGCGCAGGTGCGGGTCCATGAGCGACCGGGAGAAGGCGTCGATCAGTGCCCTCGGGGCCTTGTCGTTCGGCGGGAACGTGGCCAGCAGCGCCAACGTCGAGTCCGCGACGGCGCGGCCGCCGGGGTCGAAGCCGAAGTGCTCGCGCTCGTAGGCGTCGTGGATCGCGCAGAACTCCTGCCAGGTCTCCGGGATGCCCTTGATGCCCATGTGCCTGCCGAGCTCGCGGTAGTAGTTGGCGCTGGCCCGCTTCTCGGTCTCGGAGAAGGGCCGCCAGCCGTAGGCGTCCATCCAGCGGATGGGGCTGACGACGAACGTCGCCAGTGTGTAGAGCATGTCGCCGTCGCCGATCGGGTAGCTGCGGTGCATCTGGTTCATGCGCCGGATCGCGTCCGTGCCGGTGCCGGTGAACCCGTGCTCCAGGACGGCCTCCAGGATCAGGCCGGTGTCGTCGTACCGCTTCTGGACGCGCTCGGTGAACTCGCCGGTCTCGGCCAGCAGCGCGCCGATCGTGGGGACGGCGTAGGTGCGGAACAGCGCGAAGGACAGCGCCTGGTTGATGTCCCACGGGAACTCGTAGTGAGACATCAGCTGGTTGATCTCGACGTAGTCGCGGTCCGGGTCGAGCTGCTCGATCTCGCGGAGCCGCGCGTAGCGGCTCATACGGCAGCCAGCTCCTTCTGGTCCTCCTCGTGGAAGCGTTCCTCGAGCGCCTCCGGGGAGGCGTCGACGTCGATGGTCAGCAGGTCCGCGCCGCGGGCGGACTCGATGGCGCCGAGCCTGCGGCCCAGCTTGTCCATCGCGTACTCGGCCATCTCGGAGATGTCGATGCCGAACGGGACGTCGTCGAACTGCTCGAAGGTCGCCGTGACGACGCCCATGGCGGGGACGAGGAGCTCCTGCATGCGCTCGTCGACGGCGTCGAACATCGTGTCGTCGGCGGCGACGTGGCGGCGGCAGGTGAACGTGCCCCAGGCCATGTGCCGACGCTCGTCCGCCCCGATGTGCCTGATCACCTGCTGGATGCCGGGCAGGATCCCGCGGCTCGCGCACACCTTCTGCCAGGCGAAGTAGCCCGTGAGCGCGAGGGTGCCCTCGACGATGTGGTTGTAGGTCACCGAGGCCCGGATCTGGTTCTGCGGGCTGGGGTCGTGCGCGAGCGCGTGCAGGGAGTCCGGCAGCTGCTCGGTGAAGATCTCCATGTAGGCGTCGTTGTACGTGATGAACTCGTGCAGGTCGCCGGTCATGCCGACGGCGTCGAACCAGAGCCGGAAGGCCTGCGTGTGCTTGGCCTCCTCGTACACGAACTGGGTCAGGTACATCTCGTCGGCGAACCGGCCCTCGGCGGCCATCGCCGCGACGAAGGGCTGCAGGTCCTGGGTCACCGACTCCTCGCCGGCGAGGAACTGGGCGGCGAGGGCGCAGGTCCACCAGCGCTCGTCGTCCGTCATGGCCGCGAGGTCCCGCGCGTCCTGGGTGAAGTCGATGTCCGCGGGGTTCCAGTGCCTGGCGTTGCCCTTGACGAACAGCCGCATGGGGAAGGAGTCCTTCTTGATCCCCCCTGCGGACAGGGACGCGAATCCCCGGCGGTTCCCGTGCTCGATCACTCTTCGGCTCCTTTGCCGCGGGTGGGTCGGACCTCGAACAGACTCAGAATCGGATCAGGCCCCGGATGTTCCGGCCGGCCCGCATGTCCTCGTACCCCTCGTTCACCTGGTCGAGGGTGTACTCCTTGGTGATCAGCTCGCGGAGCTTGAGCCGGCCGAGGTTGTGCAGCTCCAGCAGGCGCGGGACGTCGTGCTGACCGTTGGAGCTGCCGAACAGGGCGCCGCGGATCTGCTTCTCGTAGAGCGTCAGCTCGAGCAGGCTGAGCGACGCGGTCTGCTGCTCCGCCTTGCCCAACGCCGTGACCACGACCCGCCCCCGCTTGCCGACGAGCTGGAGCGCCGGCTGCAGGTCGTCGCCCTCGGCCACGCCGGTGGTGAGGATGGCGGCGTCGGCCAGCTGCCCCCGGGTCAGCTCGGAGACGACGCCCCAGGCCTCGTCGATGCTGCTCGCGACGTGCGTGGCGCCCAGCTCCAGCGCCTTCTCCCGCTTGAACGCGACCGGGTCGACGGCGACGACGTACCGGCACCCCGCGTTGACCGCGCCCTGGACCGCGTTGGCCCCGATGCCGCCGATCCCGATCACGACGGCGGCGTCGCCCGCCCGCAGGTCGGCCGTGCGGACCGCGGAGCCGAACCCGGTGGTGACACCGCATCCGACCAGGGCTGCCAGGTCCAGCGGGAAGCCCTCGTCGATCTTCACGACCGACTTCACCGGCACCACGGTGTGCTGGGCGAAGGTGCCCAGCAGGCACATCTGCCCGACGTCCTCGCCGCGCGCGTGCACCCGGTAGGTCCCGTCGAGCTGGGGGCCGAGGGTGGCGCCCGCGCCGTCGTCGCAGAGTGAGGTCATGCCGCGTACGCAGTACGAGCAGCGGCCGCAGCTGGGGAGGAAGGTCATCACGACCGGATCGCCCTCGGCGACCTCGGTGACCCCGGCTCCGACGGCCCGGACCCGCCCGGCCCCTTCGTGCCCGCCCACCATCGGGTAGGCGACGGGCAGGTCGCCGGTCACGAGGTGCTCGTCGGAGTGGCAGAGGCCCGACGCCGCCAGCTCGACCAGCACCTCACCGGGGCCGGGCGGGTCGAGCTCGACCTCCTCGACCTCCCACTTGCCGCCGAGTTCCCACAGCACCGCTGCTCGGGTCTTCATGACGAGGGATCATGACGCACCTCACGCCCCTCTACACCGGCCCGCGGGTTCCCCCGCTGACCCGGGTGGGCCGGCAGAGATCCGCGAGTCCCCCTTTCGACGCGCGAGTCGGACACCACCGCCCCGCGAGTCCCCCGGTCTCGACGCGCGAGTCGGACATCCCGCGCCGAGAGCATCTGCACGCGGTCCTTCAGCCGGTCGAGGCGGCCGCCGTGGAGACGCCCACCGCCGCGCACGCCGCCCGCTGCTCGTCAGGCTGCATCCAGGGGGAGGACCAGCCGCGCGACCAGGCCACCGCCCTCCCGCGGCTCCAACGTGAGCTCCCCGTCCATGGCCCCCACCAGCGCCTCCACGATCCACAGGCCCAGCCCCGCGGTGCCGCGGCGCTCGCCCACCGCGACGCCCTTCGTCGTCACCAGGCCCTCCTGGCCCGGTGGGAGGCCGGGGCCACGGTCCCGGACCTCCGCCGTGAGCAGACCGTCCGCGGAGGACAGCTCCAGCTCGACCGGTGCCTCGCCGCTGTGCCGCGCGGCGTTCTCGGCGAGGTTCGTAAGCACCCGCCGCAAC
>NZ_JACBXB010000479.1 GCF_013870575.1 Pseudonocardia pini | reverse complement strand
GTGCCTCGGGCTGCTCGGTCTCGGGCGGGCGCTGCAGCGCACCGATCCGGCCACGGCGCTGGAGCTGCTCGAGGAGAGCGCCGAGGTCGCGGCGTCGGTGCGGAACCGGTGGTTCCAGGCGTTCGCGCACATGTACTCGGCGGCGAGCCACGCCGTGCACTCCGACCCGGCCACGGCGGCGGCCGCGTTCGTCGAGGTCGTCGACGGGTGGGACCGGCTCGGCGACTGGAGCCAGCAATGGCTCACCCTGCTCTACGCGACGTTGTTGCTGCACCGCCTCGGTGACCTCGCCGAGGTCGTCACGCTGCACCACGCGCTGGTCGCCGCGGCCAAGCCCGCGCCGTTCGACGCGGACGGCCTCGCCGCGCTGGCCGACGCGGTCGGGGCGGAGCGCTTCGGCGCCGCCGCCCGCCGGGGATCGGGCATGGACGGGCCGGCCGCGGTCGCCTTCGTGCGCGGCGCCCTGCGCGCCCACGCCGTCCGGTAGCGGGCGACCGTCAGCCGACCAGGTCGGCGAGGATGTCGTCCATCGTGATCTCCCACCCGGCGGCGCCGAGCGGCAGGCAGGTCAGCTCGGTCGTCGCACCGGCGGACCGGGACAGACAGACCGGGAACACCGACCGCAGTAGGGCCCGGGCCGCGGTGTTCTCCGCGAGCACCAGGGCGTGGATGCGGGTGATCCCGAGGTCGGCGGCCCGCTCGGCCAGCGCCGAGAGCAACGCCCTGCCGACCCCGCGGCCGTGCCAGGCGTCGACCACCTCGAACGCCACCTCGGCCTCGTCCGCGCGGTCGGGGTCGCGGATCAGCCGCGCCACCCCGAGCGGGGTGCCCTGCCCGGTGACGGCCACCAGCGCCACGTGGTCGCGCTCGTCGACCGCGAGCAAGGCCTGCCGCATCGGTGCGGTCAGGTTCCGCACCGGCGAGTGGAAGCGCAGGTAGCGGCTCTGCGCGGAGAGCCCTGCGAACACGGCGTCGAGCAGGGCGGCCTCGTCGCGGCGCAGCGGGCGGACGTGGAAGTCCATGGCGGGTCTCCTTCGCGGACCGGGGCGGGGGGCTCTGGCCCTCGCCGATGCCGCACCGTGCGCCGCACGGTGTCGGCGGCACCGTCGTCCGGCTGAAATCCGCAGGTCAGCGGCCGGAGCGAGCGGTGGCCGACACCGTCGCCAGGGCTCTGACCTGCACATTTCACGGTTGCGTCAGCACCACGGAGGACCCGGCCCGCATGGTCTGTCCCGTCACCACATCCACGAGAGGACCAGAGATGACCAGCACCATCGGGACCACCGCAGACCAGCAGCTGAAGGCCAAGCACCGCGCCCTCTGGGCATCCGGGGACTACCCCGCCGTCGCCGTCGACCTGATCCCCGCCCTCGGCCCCACGCTCGTCGAGGCGTGCGGGGTGCGGGCGGGCCAGCGGGTCCTCGACGTCGGCGCCGGATCGGGCAACGCGGCCATCCCGGCCGCCGCGACCGGTGCGGAGGTCATCGCCTCCGACCTCACCCCGGAGCTGTTCGTCCCCGGCCGCCGGATCGCCGCGGAGCGCGGCGTCGAGCTGACGTGGGCCGAGGGCGACGCCGAGGCGCTCCCGTACACCGAGGGGACGTTCGACGTCGTGCTGTCCTGCGTCGGGGCCATGTTCGCCCCGCACCACCAGGCCGTCGCGGACGAGCTGGTCCGCGTCACCCGGCCCGGCGGGACCATCGGCATGATCAACTGGACGCCGGAGGGTTTCCTCGGGAACCTCTTCCGGACCATGGGGCCCTACGCGCCGCCGCCCCCGCCCGGGGCCACGCCCGCCCCGCGCTGGGGCGACGAGCAGCACGTACGCGAGCTCTTCGGCGACCAGGTCACCGACCTCGACCTGCGCCGCCGGACGATCGTGATGGACCACAGCCCGAGCCCGACCGCCTTCCGCGAGTACTGGAAGCAGAACTACGGCCCGGTCATCGCGGTCTATCGGTTCAACGCCGACGACCCCGACCGCACCGCCGCGCTCGACGCCGACTTCCTGCGGTTCCTCACCGAGTGGAACCAGGCGGACGAGCCCGGCCGCACGGCCTACACCGCCGAGTACCTGCTGGTCACGGCCCGCAGGCGCTGAGCACCCGAGGCGGGTCCGCCACCGCGGCGGACCCGCCTCCCGACCCTGGGACGACCTCCATGTCTCTCCTCCAGCGCCGCCTCCGGATCGACCCGGCCGCCGTGCGCGACATCGCGCCGATGCTGCTCGGGATGGCGCCCTTCGGGCTGCTCATCGGGCTCACCCTCGGCACCCACACCGTCGGCGCCGCCGCCGGGCTCACCTCCGCCGCCCTCTACTACGGCGGCACCGCCCACCTGGCCGCCCTGCAGCTGATCACCGCGGGCGCCGCCCCGCCCGCCATCCTCGCCGGGGTGATCGCCATCAACGCCCGGCTGCTGCTCTACGGCGCGGCGCTGGCTCCGCGGTTCGCGGACCAGCCCCGCTGGTTCCGCTGGCTGGGCGCGGCCACCGTGGTCGACCAGACCTACGCCCTGGCCAGACCGGCAGGCGATCCCGTCGGTTTCCGCAGGCACTGGCTCACCATGAGCGCGACGCTGGCCGTCGGCTGGCTCGCCGGACACGTCGTCGGGCTGGTCGCGGGGCCGGTGCTGCCCGCCTGGCTGCCACTGGGCATCGCGGCACCCGCCATGCTCGTCGGGCTGCTGGTGCCACACCTCAAGCGCCGCACCGGACAGACCGCCGCCGTGATCGGCGGGACCGTCGCCGCACTGGCCTCGCCGCTACCCCCGGGCATCGGGACCCTGGTCGGCGCCGCCGTCGGGATCGTCGCCGCCACACTGGTCGGGAGGCGGCGATGAGCGCCCTGCTCGCCCTGTTCGGCGGCGCCGCCGCCACCTACCTGCTCCGCGTCCTGCTGGTCGCCGTGGTCCCCGCCGACAAGCTGCCCGCCTGGGTGCGGGAGGCCCTCCCCCACGTCGGACCCGCCGTGCTCGCCGCCCTGATCGTCGGGAGCCTGGTCCACCAGGGCGGGATCCCCGCGCTGTTCACCGCGGGCCCCGCACCCTTCGCACTGCTCGCCGCCGGCTTCGTCGCCTGGCGGTTCCGCAGCCTCGCCGCCCCCATGGCGGCCGCCCTGCTCGTCATGCTCGCCGCGACCCCCTTCTGACCGCATCATGGAGCCACGACTGTCGTTCTCGAGGTCCCGAACGACAGTCATGGCCCCATGATGCGGTCCTCGCGGAGGGACCAGGGGGAGCCGTAGGCCGCCAGGAGGTCGAGGAAGGGGACGGCGTCGAAGGCCTCGGGGCCCAGGACGCCCGTTCCTCGCCACACACCCGTCGCGATCAGCTCCAGCGCCACGACGGGGTTGATGCCGGTCTGCCACACCACCGCCTGGCAGCCGTACTCGGCCATCGACCAGTCGTTGTCCACGACGTGGTGCAGGTACACCGCGCGCGGGGCGCCGTCGAGGCCCAGCCCGGTCACCCGCACCCCGGCACAGGTCTTGCCCGTCATCCGCAGGGTGGCCGGGTCGGGGAGGCAGGCCGCCACCACCTCCCGCGGGCTGACCTCGGCGAAACCCTCCCCCGAGCGGACCCGCACCGGCCGCGTCGAGTCCAGGCCCAGCTCGTGCAGGGTCCGCAGCACCCCGATCACCTCGGCGCCCAGCCCGTACTTGAACGTGACCCGCCGCGCCGAGAGCCAGCGGGGCATGAGGAGCACCTCCTCGTGCTCCACGTTCACGCACTCCAGGGGCCCGATCCCGGCGGGGAAGTCGAACACCTCGGGCTCGGAGAAGGGCTCGGTGGTGAACCACCCGCGCCCCTCCTCCCACACCACCGGCGGGTTCAGGCACTCCTCGATCAGCGTCCAGATCGAGAAGGGCGGCGCGAACCCGCGGCCGGGCACGGCGAGGTTCGCGCCGTCCCGCACGTCCAGGGTATAGACCTCGGAGAAGAGGTGGTCGGAGGCGTAGCGGGCGAAGACGTCGGACAGGCCGGGCTCGACACCGATCCCCACCAGCGCCAACGCTCCCGCCGCCGCCCAGTCCGCGGCCAGGGCGAACTGCTCGTCGCCCAGCATCCGGCCCGTCGTCGCGTCCGACATGGACATCGCCATGTCCAGATAGGTCACCCCGGCCGCCAGGCAGGCCCGGAACACCGGCATGACGAACCGGGGGTCGGTGGCGTTGAGCAACGCGTCGATCCGGTGCTCCCGCAGCAGCGCGGAGACCGCGGCCGAGTCCGCGGCGTCCACCCGGGCGGCGCTGAACCGTGGGTCGCCGACCGTGGCGACGACCGCCTC
>NZ_JACBXB010000478.1 GCF_013870575.1 Pseudonocardia pini | reverse complement strand
CTCGAGGATGGCGGCGATCTCGTCCGCCTCCTGCGCGCGCAGGACGTCCCGCGCACGCCCGGAGATGCGGTGCAGCTCGGTGCGGACGTCGAGCAGCAGCATCCGCGCCTCGACGACCTCCCCCGAGGGCCGGTCGACCAGCTGCGCCACGGCGAGGTGGTCCAGCAGCTGGATGTCCCGCAGCCCGCCGTGGCCGGACTTGAGGTCCGGCTCGATCCGGTGCGCCACGTCGCCGACCTTGGCCCACCGGTCCCGCGCGCCGTCGGCGATCTCGTCGAACCGGTTGCGCATGCCCGCGCGCCACGCCTGCCGCACGGCCTGCGCGACCTTCTCCGACAGCGCCGGGTCGCCCGCGATGTGCCGCAGCTCCAGCAGCCCGTACGCGGCGCGCAGGTCCGTGGCCGCGACCTGCACGGCCTGGCCCGGGGTGCGCACCGAGTGGTCGAGCCCGATGCCTGCGTCCCACAGCGGGTACCAGAGCTGCTCGGCGAGCCGGTCGACGTCCTTGCGACCGTCGTGCAGCAGCACGAGGTCGAGGTCCGAGTACGGGCAGAGCTCGCGTCTGCCCAGTGCCCCGACGGCGACGAGCGCCGCCCGGTCCGACACCCCGATCGCGGCGCACCGCGACGAGAGCCAGAAGTCGTGCAGGTCGACCAGCGCCGTCCGCAGTGCGTCCGGTGCGAGCCGCCGTCTGCCGCCGTGCTGGTCCAGCAGCACGGCCTTCGCCCTGACCAGGTCCTCGGCGGATCCCGAGGTCGGTCCCGATCCCACTGCCGTCACCGCTCCGCCTTCACCTCGACGGGCCCCCGACGTCGTCGGCGAACGGCCCGCCCCCTCCGTGGATGCGTCACAGCGCGTCCGGGCCCCGCTCCCCGGTCCGGACCCGCACGACGGTCTCCAACGGGACGACCCACACCTTGCCGTCCCCGATCTTGCCGGTCCGGGAGGCCTGCACGACGGTCTCGATCGTCTTGTCGACGACGGCGTCGTCGACGACGATCTCGATCCGCACCTTGGGCACGAAGTCCATCTGGTAGTCCGCACCGCGGTAGACCTCGGTGTGGCCGCGCTGGCGGCCGTAGCCGGTCACCTCGCTGACCGTCATCCCGGCCACGTCGAGGCGTTCCAGTCCGGCACGGACGTCGTCCAGCGCGAACGGCTTCACGATCGCCGTCACGAGCATCATGGCGTTTCTCCGATCGGTGGTGGGCGCGTCGCCGTCACCCGACGCGGGGGCGCGGGAGATCGGACGAACGGGAGGAAACCGACACAGCCCGTGAGACACCGGAGGCCCGCCGTACCGACGAACGGCACGGCGGGCCCCACGGGTGCTCCGGAGCGGGACGCTAGATGGCGTCCGTCCCGCGCTCACCGGTCCGGACCCGCACGACGGTGTCGACCGGGGAGACCCAGACCTTGCCGTCGCCGATCTTGCCGGTGCGGGCGGCCTCGACGACCGCGTCGACCACCTTGTCCGCGAGGGTGTCGTCCGCGACGACCTCCACCCGGACCTTCGGCACGAAGTCCACCGAGTACTCCGCACCGCGGTAGACCTCGGTGTGGCCCTTCTGGCG
This sequence comes from Pseudonocardia pini, assembly GCF_013870575.1. Classification (GTDB taxonomy): domain Bacteria; phylum Actinomycetota; class Actinomycetes; order Mycobacteriales; family Pseudonocardiaceae; genus Pseudonocardia; species Pseudonocardia pini. Next base: position 2,720 of record NZ_JACBXB010000478.1, on the reverse strand, counting down.
GCCGTAGCCCTGGACCTCGGAGACGGTCATCCCGAGGACCCCGATCTGCTCCAGGGCGCCCTTGACGTCCTCCAGCACGAACGGCTTGACGATCGCAGTGATCAGCTTCATGCGGGTCAGCCTTCCTTACCGGCGACGACCGACTGTGCACCCGCGGTGGCGGCGTCGGGACGCGGCGTCCCGGCGACCCCCGCCAGACCACGGTGGCTGGAGAAGTCGTAGCTGGTCTCGGCGTGCTCCGACTCGTCGATGCCGGTGGCCTCGTCCTCGTCGCTCAGGCGGATCTTGCCACCGAAGATGGCCTTCACGATGAGCGCGATGACGAAGGTCAGGATGCCCGAGTACAGGAGCACCGCGACCGCACCGACGACCTGGCGCCAGAGCTGGTCCACACCGCCGCCGTAGAACAGGCCCGCGACCGCGGCCGGGGAGCCCGGGTCGGCCAGGAAGCCGACCAGGATGGTGCCGACCAGACCGCCGACGAGGTGGACGCCGACGACGTCGAGCGAGTCGTCGTAGCCGAAGCGGAACTTCAGGCCCACGGCCAGGGCGCAGAGCACACCGGCGATGGCGCCCAGCAGGATCGCGCCCATCGGCGAGACCGAGGAGCAGGACGGGGTGATCGCGACCAGACCCGCGACGATGCCGGAGGCGGCGCCGAGGCTGGTGGCCTTGCCGTCGCGGATCCGCTCGGTGACGAGCCAGCCGAGCATCGCGGCGCAGGTGGCGACGATCGTGTTGACCATCGTGAACGCGGCGGTGCCGTTCGCACCCAGGGCCGAACCGGCGTTGAAGCCGAACCAGCCGAACCACAGGATGCCCGCACCCAGCATGACCAGGGTCAGGTTGTGCGGCCGCATGGGCTCACGCGGCCAGCCCTTGCGCTTGCCGACCACGATGGCCAGCGCGAGCGCGGCGATACCGGCGTTGATGTGGACCGCGGTACCACCGGCGAAGTCGATCGCCGCCAGCTGGTTGGCGATCCAGCCGCCCGTGACGCCCGCGTCCTCGTTGTCGAACGCGAACACCCAGTGCGCGACCGGGAAGTAGACGATGGTCGCCCAGAGGCCCGCGAAGAGCATCCACGCGCCGAACTTCATGCGGTCCGCCACCGCGCCCGAGATCAGGGCGACGGTGATGATCGCGAACGTGGCCTGGAAGCCCACGAACGCCAGTGCCGGGATGGACCCGGACAGCACGTAGGACGACTCGGCGACATCGGCCGAGTAGGAGCCCACGAACAGACCCTTCAGGCCCCAGGCCTCGAAGGGGTTCCCGAGCAGTCCGCCGCCGACGTCGTTCCCGAAGGCGATGGAGTAGCCGTAGAGCACCCAGAGGACGCCGACGAGACCCATCGAGGACAGGCTCATCATCATCATGTTCAGGACACTCTTGCTACGGACCATGCCGCCGTAGAAGAACGCCAGTCCGGGCGTCATGAACAGCACCAACGCAGTGCTCGCGAGCATCCACGCGGTATCGCCGCTGTCAAAGCCTTCCACGGAACTCCCTCCCGTTCGTCACCGCACCGTCGGCGCGGCGGGTGCGCAGAGAATCCAAGTGGGATGTTTCCGGGAAGATCGCCCTATGTTTCCGGCCGGTGAACCCCCCTCCTCGGAGAGTTACAACCAGGTTTCCTATCCCGAACGCAACGATTTGTGAGCGCTGCGTGACCAGAACTGTGACCGTTTCGTGCTGTGCGGTCAGCCGAGCAGGGCGTCGACGAAGGCGCCGGGCTCGAAGGGAGCCAGATCGTCCGGGCCCTCGCCCAGCCCGACGAGCTTGACGGGAACGCCGAGCTCACGCTGCACGCGGAACACGATGCCGCCCTTCGCGGTGCCGTCGAGCTTGGTCAGAGCGATGCCGGTCACCTTCACGACCTCGCCGAACACGCGGGCCTGGACCAGGCCGTTCTGTCCGGTGGTCGCGTCGAGGACGAGGATCACCTCGTCCACCTCGGCCTGCTTCTCGACGACGCGCTTGACCTTGCCCAGCTCGTCCATCAGGCCGGTCTTGGTGTGCAGCCTGCCCGCGGTGTCGAGGAGGACCGCGTCGGCGCCGTCGGCGGTGCCGCGCTTCACGGCGTCGAACGCGACGGCGGCGGGGTCGGAGCCCTCGGGCCCGCGGACGACGGCGGCGCCCGCCCGCTCGCCCCAGGTCGTCAGCTGCTCGGCGGCGGCGGCGCGGAAGGTGTCCGCCGCGCCCAGGACGACGTGTCGCCCGCCCGCGACCAGCACCCGGGCCAGCTTCCCCGTGGTCGTGGTCTTGCCCGTGCCGTTGACCCCGACGATCAACAGCACGCCGGGGCGGCCGTCGTGCGGCAGGGCGCGGATGGAGCGGTTCAGGTCCGTGCCGAGCGCGCCGACCAGGACCTCGCGGAGCAGCGCCTTCGCCTCGGCGGGGGTGCGGACGGCGCGGCGGGCCAGCTCGGTGCGCAGCACCTCGACGATCTCGGCGGTCGTCTCCGGCCCGATGTCCGCCTGGAGCAGGGTGGCCTCGACGTCCTCCCACGACTCCTCGTCCAGCTCCCCGCCGCCCAGCAGGCCGAGCAGGCTCTGGCCGAACGCGGAACGGGAGCGGGCGAGGTTGCCCCGGAGCCGCTCGAGGCGGCCCTCGGCGGGAGCGATGTCGTCGGTGGGCGCGGCCTGGGGGGTGGCGGTGGGCGCGGCCTCGGGGGTGGCGACGACGGGCGCGGCCTCCCCGTCGACATGCACCCGGTG
>NZ_JACBXB010000477.1 GCF_013870575.1 Pseudonocardia pini | reverse complement strand
AGCTCGACCATCTCCTCGCGCGGCACGACCTTGATCCGCTCCCGGCCGCGCTCCTCGCCGAGCCCGCGCTCGTGCTTGTCGAGCTGCAGCCAGCCCTCCCAGGTCGTGTAGTCCACGCCCCGCTCCTCCAGGAGCTCCACCACAGCCGCCGGGTCCGGCACGGGCGCCGGGGCCAGGGTGTCCGCGAGCAGTGACCCGACCGTCTCCGACGCACAGCCCTTGGTGTGCCCGATCAGGCCGATCGGCCCGCGCTTGATCCAGCCGACGGCGTACACGCCGGGGACCTGCTGACCGTCGAAGTCCAGGACCCGGCCCGCGGCGTGCGGGAGCGTGCCGGAGAGCGCGTCCCACGGCAGCTCCGGCAGCTCCGACCCGATGTACCCGACGGCCCGGTAGAGCGCCTGGAGCGGGTGGTCGGTGTAGACACCGGTGCCGTGCACGCCGCCGGTGCCGTCGAGCTGCATCCGCTCGGTGCGCAGCCCGGTGACCCGGTCCCGCCCGAGCACCTCGACCGGCCCGGTGAGGAAGTGCAGGTGCAGCCGCCGCTCGGCCGGGCGGCGGTCCCGCAACGCCCAGTCCTGCAACGTCTTCACGACCATCTGCGTCTGCTTGCTCTCCCGCAGCGCGGCGAGCGACCCCTCGTCGAAGTCGACGTCCTCGGGGTCCACCACGACCTCCACGCCCGGCACGTGGTCGAGCTCGCGCAGCTCCATCGGCGTGAACTTGGCCTGCGCAGGCCCGCGGCGGGCGAAGACGTGCACGTCCGTGGCGCGGTTCGCGGCGAGCCCGGCGTGGACGTTGTCCGCGATCTCGGTGGAGAGCATGTCGTCCGCGTGCTTCGCGAGCACCCGCGCCACGTCCAGCGCCACGTTCCCGGCCCCGATGACGCCGACGTGCCGGGCGTCGAGCGCCCAGTCCCGCGGGACGTCCGGGTGCCCGTCGAACCACTTCACGAACTCGGCGGCGCCGTGGCTGCCCGGCAGGTCGATCCCGGGGATGTCCAGCTCACGGTCCCGCTCGCAGCCGGTGGCGACCACGACGGCGTCGTACAGCATCCGGACGTCGGACAGCGAGAGGTCCCGCCCGTAGGCGACGTTCCCGAACAGCCGCACACCCGGCTTGCTCAGCACGGAGTGCAGCGCCCCGACGATCCCCTTGATCCGCGGATGGTCGGGCGCGACGCCGTACCGGACCAGGCCGAACGGCGCCGGGAGCCGGTCGAACAGGTCGACCGAACACGGCGTGCCGGACTTCATCAGCGTGTCGGCGGCGTAGATGCCCGCCGGCCCCGCCCCGATGACGGCGATCCGCAGCTCCCGCGACATGCCCCACCTCTCCTTCGCTCGGTGATCACCACCGTAGCGAGGAAAGGTGAGGCTTACCTAATGAACTCGGTCACGCCCGAACGAGTGCCGCGATCGTGCTCGCCGCGCCCTCGCGGTCGATCTCGGACCGCTCGCCGGTCGCCCGGTCCTTGACCTCCAGCTTCCCGTCGACCAGCCCGCGCCCCACGACGACGATCGTGGGCACGCCGAGCAGCTCGGCGTCGGCGAACTTCACGCCGGGGCTGGCCTTCCGGTCGTCGAGGATCACGGACAGGCCCGCGGCCTCCAGCTCGGCGGCCAGCGCCTCGCCGCCCGCGAAGAGCTCCGGGTTGTTCTTGTGCGCGATCACCACGTGCACGTCGAACGGGGCGACCGCTCGGGGCCAGACGAGACCGGAGTCGTCGTGCGACTGCTCCGCGATGGCCGCGACCAGCCGCGAGACGCCGATCCCGTAGGAGCCCATGGTGATCCGGACGGGCTTGGAGTCCGGGCCGAGGGCGTCGAGGGAGAAGGCGTCCGCGTACTTGCGGCCGAGCTGGAAGATGTGCCCGATCTCGATGCCGCGTGCGGCCTCGAGGACCCCGGTGCCGTCCGGCGAGGGGTCACCGGCGCGCACCTCCGCGGCCTCGATGGTGCCATCGGGGGTGAAGTCCCGGCCCACCACGAGGTCGACGACGTGGTGGTCGGCCTTGTCCGCACCCGTCACCCAGGCCGTGCCGGTGACGATCCGGGGGTCGACGACGTACTTCACGCCGTTGCCCTGCAGGGCGGCGGGCCCGATGTACCCCTTGACGAGGAAGGGGTTGCGCGCGAAGTCCGACTCCTCCAGCAGGGCGACCTCGGCGGGCTCCAGCCCGGCCTCGACGCGCTTCATGTCCACCTCGCGGTCCCCGGGCACGCCGATCGCCAGCAGCTCCCAGTCCGCCGAGCCGGGCTGCCGGGTCTTGAGCAGCACGTTCTTCAGCGTGTCGGCCGCGGTGAACTTGCGGTCGGTGTTGGCGTTGAGGAAGTCCACGAGCGTCTCGATGGTGGGCGTGTCCGGCGTGTGGTGCACGACGGCGGCGGGCTTGTCCTCGACCGACTGCGCGGGGGGCGCGGGGGTCGTCACCGCCTCGACGTTCGCCGCGTACCCGCCGGGCCCGCGGACGAAGGTGTCCTCGCCCGTCTCGGACTCGGCGAGGAACTCCTCGCTCGCCGACCCACCCATGGCGCCGGAGGTGGCCGCCACGATGACGTACTTCAGCCCCAGCCGGTCGAAGGTCTTGATGTACGCCCCGCGGTGCTTGGCGTACGACTCGGACAGCCCCTCGTCGGTCAGGTCGAAGGAGTACGAGTCCTTCATCAGGAACTCGCGGCCGCGCAGGATGCCCGCGCGGGGGCGCTCCTCGTCCCGGTACTTGGTCTGGATCTGGTACAGGATGACGGGATAGTCCTTGTAGGACGCGTACTCGCCCTTCACGGTGAGCGTGAACAGCTCCTCGTGGGTGGGGCCGAGCAGGTAGTCGCCGCCCTTGCGGTCCTTGAGCCGGAAGATGTTGGGCCCGTACTCGGTCCAGCGGTTCGTGGCCTCGTAGGGCTCACGGGGCAACAGCGCGGGGAACTGGATCTCCTGGGCGCCGATGGCGTCCATCTCCTCGCGCACGATCTCCTCGATGCGCCGCAGCACCTTCAGCCCGAGCGGCAGCCAGGAGTAGACCCCCGGGGCCACGCGGCGGACGTAACCGGCGCGGACGAGCAGCTTGTGGCTGGGCACCTCCGCGTCGGCCGGGTCCTCGCGGAGGGTGCGGAGGAACAGCGACGACATCCTGGTCAACACCCTCGGCAGCGTACTGAGGGACCCCGGGCCGGTTCACCCCGGTTACCGGAATGCGGGCGGGCGGGCACGGGTTGGTCCGGGTATGACCGCCGTCACCAACGACGACCTGTACGCCCTGCTCGCCGAGGCCCGGCTCGGCGTCCTCGCCACGATCAAGAAGGACGGCTCGCCGCAGCTGTCCCCCGTGACCCCGTTCTACGACCGCGCGGCCGGCGTCGTCTACATCTCGATGATCGAGGGCCGGGCCAAGACCGCCAACCTGCGCCGCGACCCCCGCGCGGCCCTGGAGGTCACCAGCCCCGACGGCGGCACCTGGGCCACCGCCGAGGGCACCGTGACCCTCACCGGGCCGGGGACCTCGGAGGACTCCCCCCAGGTCGAGGCGCTCGTCGACTACTACCGGCATGCCGCGGGCGAGCACCCGGACTGGGCGGAGTACCGGTCGGTGATGGTCGCCGACCGACGCGTCCTCATGGCCCTGACCGTCGCGAAGGTCTACGGCGCCAAGGTGTTCTAGGTCCCGCTCGTCCCGCAGCGCCCTGACCCGTCGGTCGGTGAGCCCGCTGGGATCCCCGCCGCGTAGAGCTCGTCGACGTGCTCGGTACGGCCGGTGACGATGGAGAAGCGTGGCTGACCAGGTCCGCGCCCATCCGGGCCTGCGCTGTCGGCGACGAGGTGGTCCCGAGGTCACCCGGTGGGGTCACGCTCGCGATCCCGTCGGGTGACGTCCCTCCCGGTCGCTCGCGACTCGTGGTCACATCCGCCTCAGGAGTCACAAGCTGGGGGCGCAGGAATGCAGGTCGGACGACTGAGTGTGACGGCGATATCGCTGGGTGCGGCGCTGCTGCTGGTCGCGCCGACCGCGTCCGCGGCGCCGCCCGAGGTGCCGCAGCCGATCATCGAGTCGGTCGGGCCCGCCGTCGAGGTCGGACCGGGGATCACGCACCGGGAGCTGACGACCGACCTGGGCGTCGGCCGGGTGATGGCCGACGTCGTCGAGGTCGATCTCGCCGACCCGGCCGTGCGCGTCGACCTGCTGTGGCCCGGGGCCGTGGCCGCCCGCGCCCCGGTGAAGGGCATGGCGGACCGGACCGGGGCGGTCGCCGGGATCAACGGGGACTTCTTCGACATCGGCCGGACCCGAAGACCTCGCCCCAGACCAACCGCTTCGCCACCTGGGCGGTG
>NZ_JACBXB010000476.1 GCF_013870575.1 Pseudonocardia pini | reverse complement strand
GTGGTGGCGGGGGACAGCGGTGGGGCACCGGAGACGGTGCGGCCGGGGGAGACCGGACACGTCGTCGACGGCCGGGACACCGACGCGGTGGTCGCGGCGCTCGCCGACCTGCTCGCCGACCCCGACCGCGCCCGGGCGATGGGCGCGGCGGGGCGGGCGTGGATGCAGGAGGCGTGGACCTGGCCGACCCAGGTCGCCCGCCTCGGGGAACTGCTGTCGGGAGCCGTCAGGGCCTGACGGCCCGCGGCTCAGGCGACGTGCTGCTTGTCCGCCGCACCGGCGTAGAGCGCCGCGATCTCGGTCGCGTACTGCTCCGCCACCACGTTCCGCTTGACCTTCAGCGTGGGCGTGAGCTGCCCGCCCGCCTCGGAGAAGTCCAGGGGCAGGATGCGGAACTTGCGGATCTGCTCGGCCCGCGAGACGGCCTGGTTGGCCTCCTCCACGGCCGCGGCGATCTCGCCCCGCAGCTCGGGATCGTCGATCAGGTCCGCCGCCGACGAGGGGTCGCCGGTGGCGGCCTTCCCGTTCCGCTCGCGCCAGCCGGGCAGGGCCTCGGGATCGATCGTGACCAGCGCGGCGATGAACGGCTGCCCGTCCCCGACGACCAGGCACTGCCCGACGAGCGCGTGGGCACGCAGCCGGTCCTCCAGCACGGCGGGTGCGACGTTCTTGCCGCCCGCCGTCACCAGGATCTCCTTCTTGCGCCCGGTGATGGAGAGGAAGCCCGCGTCGTCGAGTGCGCCGAGGTCGCCGCTGTGGAACCAGCCGTCCTCGATCGCCGCGGCCGTGGCCTCCGGGTTCTTCCAGTACCCGCGGAACACGATGCCGCCGGCGAGCATGATCTCGCCGTCGTCGGCGATCCGGACGGCGTTGCCCGGCACCGGGCGCCCGACGCTGCCGACCCGCTGGGCCCCCAGCGCGTTGACGGTGATCCCCGCGGTGGTCTCGGTGAGCCCGTAGCCCTCGAGGATCGTGATGCCGACGCCGCGGAAGAAGTGCCCCAGCCGCTCGCCGAGCGGCGCGCTGCCGGACACCGCGGCGACGACGTGGCCGCCGGTCGCCTCGCGGAGCTTGCCGTAGACCAGCTTGTCGAACAGGGCGTGCTTGAGCTTGAGCACCAGCCCGGCGCCGCCCGTGTCCTGCGCGCGGGACCAGGCGATGGCGACGTCCGCCGCGGCGTCGAAGATCGCGCCCTTGCCGCCGTCGTGCGCCTTCTGCCGCGCGCCGTTGTAGACCTTCTCGAACACGCGTGGGGCGGCGAGCAGGAAGGTCGGCTGGAAGGTGCCCAGGTCGGCGAGCAGGTTCTTGGTGTCCGGGGTGTGCCCGATGACGGTCCGCGAGGCGATCGCGCCGCACTGGATGACCTTGCCGAAGACGTGCGCCAGCGGCAGGAACAGCAGGACCGAGCCGTCCGCGCTGAGCAGCTGGGACAGCACCTCGCGGGTGCCCGCGATCTCGGACAGCAGGTTGCGGTGGGTCAGCTCGCAGCCCTTGGGCCGCCCGGTGGTGCCGGAGGTGTAGATCAGCGTGGCGAGGTCGTCCGCCTTCACCGCGCCGCGGCGGGCGTGCACCTCGGCGGCCTCGACCGAGGCACCCGCCGCGACCAGCTCGTCCACGGCCCCGGCGTCGATCACCTTCACGAAGCCCGGGGAGGCCTCCGACGCGGCCACCAGCTCGGCGTGCCTCGCCGTCTCGACGATGATCCCGGCCGCGCCGGAGTCCGACAGGATCCAGCCGATCTGCGACGCCGAGGACGTCTCGTAGATCGGCACGGTCACCCCGCCGACGGCGAGGATCGCGTAGTCCAGCAGCGTCCACTCGAACCGCGTGCGGGACAGCAGCGCGACCCGGTCGCCCGGCCCGACGCCCGTGGCGATCAGCCCCTGCGCCACGGCGGTGACGCGCGCGGCGAACTCGGCCGCGGTGACCGGGCTCCAGACCCCCGGCGACTCCTGGATCCGGAGGAGGGTCTCCTTCGGATGCTCGACCTCGTGCGCGTACACGGCGTCGAGGAGGTTCTCCCCCGCGCCGACCGTGACGGTGGCGGGGACGCTGTACTCACGCACGATGACGACCTCCTGGCCGGCGTTGGCAGGTTACTCGTGGGGAAAGATACCGCGTCGGGAAAGGCCGGGCGAGGTCCCCTACGTCCGGAAAGTCCCGGTCCGGGTCCGGGAGAGCACCAGGAGGTCGCCAGTGCCCAGTGTGGACGTGGTGGACGAGACGTTCCTCGCCGTGCCGCCCGCGCGTGTCGCGCCGGTGTTCGCCGATCCCGCCGCCTGGCCGCGGCTCTGGCCGGACCTCCTGCTGGAGCTGCTGACCGACCGCGGCGAGCAGGGCGTGCGGTGGACCGTCGGCGGCGCGCTGACCGGGAGCATGGAGGTCTGGCTCGAACCGATGCTCGACGGCACGTGCCTCCACTACTTCCTCCGCGCCGACCCCCTCGGCCCGGACGGCCGACCCGCGCCGCTGACCGGCAGGCGCGCGGCCCGCGAGGTGCGCAGGCGCCGGTACCGCGCGAAGGAGATCGCCTTCGCGCTCAAGTCACACTTGGAGGAGGGACGGCCCCCGGGCCAGGCACCATAGATCCATGCGCGTCCACGTCGTCTCCGATGTCCACGGCAACGTCGAGGCGTTGGCCAGGGCCGCCGACGGCGCCGACGCGCTGTTCGTGCTCGGCGACCTCGTCGACTTCGTCGACTACGCGAACCCCACGGCCGGCATCCTCGGCCGGGTCCTCGGCGAGCAGGTCAGCCGGGAGTTCGGGCGGGTCCGCCGGGCGGGCGGGCCGGGGGAGCTGGCCGCGTTCGCCAAGGCCGCCTGGGGGCGCATCCCCGATCCCGCCGCCGTCATCGCCGAGGCGGTCGACGAGCAGTACGCGGCGTTGTTCGCCGTGATGCCGGACGACACCTGGGCCATCCCGGGCAACGTCGACCTGCCGGACCGCTGGCCCGCGCACCTGCGCCCGGGCATCACCGTGCCCGACGGCAAGGTGGTCGAGATCGGCGGCATGCGCGTCGCGTTCCTGGGCGGTGTGCCGCTGCCGCCGGGGTTCCCGCCACGCCTGGGCGGGCCGTGGCGCCCGCACCTGGTCGCGGCGGAGGACTACCAGGCGTCGGTCGACGCCCTGGCGGACTTCGACCTGCTCTGCACCCACGCCCCGCCCGCGGTCCCGGCGCTGTTCTACGACGTCGTGACCAAGCGCCGCGAGCTGCCCGGCCTGGGGCTGCGGGAGCTGATCGAGCGGGAGCGGCCGCGGGCGGCGCTGTTCGGGCACGTCCACCAGCCGCTGGCGGCCCGCCTGCGGTACGGGGCGACGGAGTGCGTGAACGTGGGCCACTTCCGGCGGACCGGTCAGCCGTACGTGCTGCGCTGGTGAACGGTAGCCTCCCCGTCATGGCGGACGCGACGACCTCCTCGATCACCATCGACGCCGATCCGGAGACGGTGATGGCGGTCATCGCGGACTTCGAGGCCTACCCCGAGTGGGCGGACCAGGTGAAGACGGTCGAGATCCTCGACAAGGACGGCGACCGCGCCGACCGGGTGCGCTTCTCCATGGACGCGGGCCCGATCAAGGACACCTACACGCTGGACTACGACTGGGCCGCGAACGGCCGCTCGGTGTCCTGGGTGCTGGTCAAGGGCCAGATGCAGAAGGCGCAGACCGGGTCCTACACCCTGGAGTCCTCCGGGTCCGCGCCCACGACGGTGACCTACAGCCTCGCCGTCGACCTCAACATCCCGATGATCGGGATGCTCCGCCGCAAGGCGGAGAAGGTGATCATCGACACCGCGCTGAAGGGCTTGAAGCGGCGCGTGGAGGGCCGTTCCTAGCGGACCGATACAGTTCGGCCCGTGCGGGTCGTGCTGTTCACCGGCAAGGGGGGCGTCGGGAAGACGACGCTCGCCGCGGCCACCGCTGTGCGCCTGGCCCGGTCCGGCCGCAAGACCCTGGTCGTCTCCACCGACCCCGCCCACTCCCTCGGCGACGCCCTCGGCGAGGAGCTCTCCGCGGAGCCCGTCGAGCTGGCGCACGGGCTGTTCGCGGGCCACGTCGACACCCGGGTGCTGCTCGACGGCGCCTGGGCCGACCTGCAGGACCACCTGCGGACGCTGCTCGCGGGCGCCGGGATCGACGAGCTGGTGGCGGACGAGCTGACCGTGCTGCCGGGCGTCGAGGACCTGCTCGCGCTCGCCGAGGTGCACCGGCTGGCCACCTCCGGGCTCTGGGACGTCGTGGTGGTCGACTGCGGCCCCACCGCCGAGACCCTGCGGCTGCTCGCGCTGCCCGAGGCGCTGTCCGGCTACCTGGAGCGGCTCTTCC
>NZ_JACBXB010000475.1 GCF_013870575.1 Pseudonocardia pini | reverse complement strand
ACCGGAGCCTCGGGGCGCCGTCGTGAACGGCATCGAGCACCGGCCGCCCGTCCGGCCCGACGTGCACTCCCTCGGCCTCTCCCGGCGGCTGCTCGACCGCCGCGGATCCCGGGCGTTCGCGCTGGTCTTCGCGGGTGTCTACCTGCTGATCCTGCTGCAGTTGATCTCGTCGCTGATGAACTACTGAGACCGGCCCGGCGGTGCCGGAACCGTTCGGTCGGTGGGCCCGTCTACCCTGGATCCGACGGCCTGGGGCCCACCCCGCATCCCCGGCCGCCTCGTGACCTGGGGTGACCGGGGGAGTGGAGGTGGTCCGCGATCAGCGCCGAGATCCCGGGCCAGGGCGGGTCCGCCGCCAACGCGGCCCCCACCTCGCACCGCGTCCGCAGCGTCCTGGCGATCCCCGCGTTCCGCAGGCTGTGGGGCGTCACCGCCGTCACGGCCACGGGTGAGTGGCTCTCGCTCCTCGCGCTGACTTCGCTCGCCACCCAGCTCACCACCGGGTACGCGGCGCAGAGCTTCGCGCTCGGCGGCGTCGTCGCCACCAAGCTGCTGCCCGCGCTGCTGCTCGGGCCGCTGGCGGGCGCCCTGGCGGACCGCTTCGACCGGCGCAAGGTCATGGTGACCTGCGACGTCCTGCGCTTCTGCCTCTTCGTCTCGATCCCGATCGTCGGGTCGCTGTGGTGGCTGTTCGCCGCCACCTTCCTGATCGAGATGTGCGCGATGTTCTGGATCCCGGCGAAGGACGCGTCGGTCCCGAACCTGCTGCGGCGCAAGGACCAGGTGGAGACGGCGAACCAGCTCGCCCTCGTCGTCACCTACGGCGTGTCCGTGCTGGTCGCGGCGGGGCTGTTCACCGTCGTCTCCAGCATCGGTCACCTGCTGCCCGGCCAGGAGGGCTCCACGGCCCTGACCACGGTGTACATCGCCCTGGTGCTCGACGGCTGTGCCTTCCTGCTCTGCGCGATCATCGTCTGGTTCCGCATCCCGGAGATCTCCGGGCACACGGACCGCAAGGACGCCGAGGCCCCGCCGAAGCTGCTCACGCTGCTGCGCGAGGGCTTCCAGTACGTGGCCACCACCCCGCTCATCCGCGGCCTGGTGCTCGGCATCATCGGCGCGTTCGCCGCGGGCGGGGCGGTGATCGCGTCGGCCAAGCTGTACGCGGCCAGCCTCGGCGGCGGGGACGCGGCGTACTCCGTGCTGTTCACGGCCGTGTTCGTGGGGCTCGCGGGCGGCATGGCCGTGGCGCCCCGGCTCGCCCACAAGCTGCCGCACAACCGCCTGTTCGGCACCGCGATCGTCGGCGCGGGCGCGGCGCTGCTCGTCGTGGCCGTGTCCGGCTACCTGTTCATGGCGATCCTGGCCGTCGCGTTGGTCGGCGGTTTCGCGGGCATCGCGTTCCTCACCGGGCTCACGATCATCGGCTCGCAGGTGGCGGACGACATCCGCGGCCGGATCGTGGCGTTCGTCCAGTCGCTCGTGCGGCTGGTCCTGCTCGGCTCGATGTCGCTGGTCCCGGTGCTCGTCGGGTTGGTCCGCACCTGGCTGGCCGCCGGTGCAGCGGGCGGTGGGGTCCCGCTGAACACCCAGGTCTACGAGCCCGTCGCGGACTGGATCACCGGCATGGCGGCCGCCGTCTCGATCTGACCGTCGGCTGGCACACCGCAGCGGTGCGGTGGAACCGGAGGAGTACACGTGGAGCGCACCTACGACGTCGTCGTCCTCGGGAGCGGTGCGGCGGGGCTGACCGCCGCGGTCACCGCCGCCGTCGCGGGACTCTCGGTGGTCGTCCTGGAGAAGGCGGACCAGGTCGGCGGGACCTCCGCCTGGTCCGGCGGGAACGTCTGGATCCCGAACAACCCGCTCATGCCCGCGGTCGACGTGCCCGACAGCGAGGACGAGGCGCTGACCTACCTCCTCGGGCTGTCCCGCGGGATGATGGAGGAGGACCTCGTGCGGGCGTTCGTCCGCGCCGGTCCGGAGATGGTGACCTTCCTCGACGCCAAGGCGGGCACCGAGTTCTACGTCGCGGAGGGCTTCCCGGACTACCACCCGGAGAAGCCCGGTGGGAAGCCGCAGGGCGGGCGCACCCTGGAGACCCCCCTCTTCTCGTTCGACGAGCTGGGGGAGTGGCAGCACCGCGTCACGCCGGGTCCGTACTTCGCGAACCTGCACCTGGTCCAGCGGGAGACCCCGATCGGGGCCGCCGTGCCGCAGCCGCCCTCGGCCGAGGAGCTGGCGCGCCGGCGGGTGCACGACGAGCGGGGCCGCGGCCAGTCGCTGGTCGGGCGGCTGCTCAAGGCCGGTCTCGACCTCGGGATCGAGCCGGTCACCGGGGCCAGGGCCCGGGAGCTGCGGCGAGACGGCGACCGGGTCGTCGGCGTCGTGGTCGAGGTCGACGGGGTGCGCCACGAGGTGGGTGCCGCGCGCGGGGTCGTCCTCGCGACCGGCGGCTTCGAGTGGAACGAGGAGCTCAAGCGCGCCTTCCTGCGCGGACCGCTGACCCACCCGGTCACCATGCCGACCAGCGAGGGCGACGGCCTGGTCATGGCCATGCGCGCCGGTGCCGCCCTGGGCAACATGCGGGAGGCCTGGTGGAGTCCGGTCGCGGACCTGCCGCCCGGTGTCAACGAGATGAACCGGGTGATGGTGAACGCGGACCGCACCCGCCCCCGCTCGATCATGGTCAACCGCAGCGGGCGGCGGTTCACCAACGAGGCGGCGAACTACAACGCGTTCGGCGGGGCCTTCCACGCGGAGGACGTCGCCGACTTCAGCTACGCGAACCTGCCGTGCTGGCTGGTCTTCGACCAGGAGTACCTGCGCCGCTACGGCACGGTCGGCCCGTTCCCCCCGGGGGAGACGGCGCCCCCGTGGCTCACCTCGGCGGGCTCGCTGCGCGGGCTCGCCGAGACCCTCGGCGTCCCGGCGGACGCGTTCGTCGACACCGTCGAACGCTGGAACGCCCACGCGGCCGCGGGCCACGACCCGGACTTCCACCGGGGCGAGAGCGCCCACGACCGGTGGTGGGGCGACCCGAACCTCAAGGGCCGCCCGGAGGCGACCCTCGGCCCGCTCACCGAGCCGCCGTTCCACGCGATCTCGCTGGTCAGCGGGGCGCTCGGGACCAAGGGCGGACCCCGCACGGACGACCGGGCACGGGTGCTCGACCTGGACGGCCGCGTGATCGGCGGGCTGTACGCGGCGGGCAACGTCATGGCGTCGCCGTTGGGGATGACCTACGGCGGCGCGGGCGGCACCCTCGCCCCGGCCATGGTCTTCGGCTACCTGGCCGGACGGCACCTGGCGGCGGGGCAGGAGTGACCGCTCCGACCAGGACCGGCTCGCCGATCTGGGACCTCGTCCTGGACCGCGCGGCGCGCACGCCGGAGGCCCTGATGGCCTCCGACGAGCACCGCCGCACGCTCACGTTCGCCGGGTTCCGCGAGGCCGTCGCCCGCGCCGCCGCCGGGTTCGCGGCCCTGGGCGTGCGCGCGGGCACCGTGGTCTCGTGGCAGCTGCCCAGCCGTCTCGAGACGATGGTGCTCACCTGCGCGCTCGCCCGCCTCGGCGCCGTGCAGAACCCGTTGATCATGTCGCTGCGCGAGCCGGACCTGGAGTTCGTGTGCGGCAGGCTCGGGACCGACCTGCTGGTCGTGCCCACGGAGTTCCGCGGGTACGGCCACGGTGCCGCGGCCCGGTCCGTCGCCGCCCGCGTGCCGGGGGTCGAGGTGCTCGTCGTCGACGACGAGCTGCCCGCGGCGGCGGGTGAGGCCCCGGTCGCGGCCGGGTCCGGAGACGAGGTGCGGTGGGTCTTCTTCACCTCCGGAACCACCTCGGAACCCAAGGCCGCCCAACACACCGACGCCGGCCTGGCCGCCGCGGCCACGACTTACGTCGAGCACGTCCGACCGTCCCCGGAGGACCGCATCGCGGCGCTGGCCCCGATCGCCCACGTCGGCGGCGTGCTCCACGTGCTCGTCGCCCTGCGCAGCGGGGCGGGCCTGGTGCTGACCGAGGTCTTCGACCCGGAGACGACCGCCGTGCAGCTCCGCGAGGCGGGGATGACCTACGGCGGCAACGGGACCCCGTTCGTGCAGGCCTTCCTGCGCCTGCAGCGGGAGCGGCCGGAGGTGCCGCTGTTCCCCGACCTCAAGGCCTTCCTGATCGGGGGTGCGCCGCGGCCCGCCGCGCTGCACGACGAGGTCAGGGCCGAGCTCGGCGGGGCCGGGATCGCCTCCGGGTACGGCCTGACCGAGTGCCCGTTCTTCGCCTGGGCCAGGCCGGACGACGGCGACGCCGTGCTGGCGACGACCGAGGGCAGACCGGGG
>NZ_JACBXB010000474.1 GCF_013870575.1 Pseudonocardia pini | reverse complement strand
TGCCCGTCGAGCTGCGGGACGCCGCGGACGACCCCGTCCACCTGCGCGAACCCGACCTGCTCAGCGCTCCGCCGCACCGCCTGCTGCTTCCCCCGCACCCGGTCCGCGAGATCTGCGGCTGGGCGGGGCCGTGGCCGGTGGTGCAGCGCTGGTGGTCACCGGAGGGCGCCGCGGGGGCCCGGCTGCAGGTCGAGCTGGCCGACGGGGCTGCCCTGCTGCTCCTCTACCGGGAGGGGCAGTGGTGGGTCGTCGGGATCTACTAGCGTCCGCACCGCGCGCTGGCGAGACACGTGGCCGGACTCGCGGTGCGCGACACTACCGCTGCGGCACGCCGTTCAGGGTCAGGGCGAACCGGCCGACCGTGCTCGCGAGCGTGTCCACGTTCCGGTCCAGTGCGGTCCGGTCGACGTTGGTGAGGTTGTCGCAGGCCTGGTGGTAGCAGGCGTCGTACGGCCGGTCGGCCTGGCCGCCCCACTGCTGGGCCTGCTCCGCGGTCTTGGCCTCCTCGGCGCCGGTGAACAACCCGCCCGCCGGGATGCCCGCCTCGATGAACGGCCCGTAGTCCGAGCGGCCGTCGAAGTCGGTGCCCGAGCCCTGCACGCCCACCGCGGCCAGCTGCTCGAGCAGCACCTGCTCCACCACGGCCGATCCCGCGGGCCCCGGCCCCTCGCCGGTCCGGTCGGAGTCGTCGCCGTCGTAGACCAGGTAACCGGCGTTCGGCGAGCCGACCATGTCCAGGTTGAGGTAGAGCGCGATCCGTCCCTTGTCCTCGGGCGAGAGGCCCTCCACGTACCGGGTCGAGCCCACGAGCCCGATCTCCTCGGCGCCCCACCACGCGAACCGCACGGCGTTCGCGGTCGCGGGGGAGGGGCCGAGGGCGAGCGCGACGTCGAGCAGGGCTGCGGTGCCCGTGCCGTTGTCGTTGATCCCCGGGCCCTCGGGCACGGAGTCGAGGTGCGCCCCGGCCATCACGACCCGGTCCGTGTCCCCGGTGGTGGTCTGCGCGATCACGTTCCGGCTGGTCGTCTGCTGGGTCGTGGTCGCGAGCAGCAGCGCGACGGGGGCGCCCGCGCGTGCCGCCAGCCCGTCGCCGACCGAGCTGGTCACCCCGGTCGTCGGGACGGTGTCCGGCAGGTCGCCGAGGGTGCCGCCGAGCGGCGTGTCCTCGGTGTTCGCGACGATCAGCCCGCCCGCCCCGGCCGTGCGTGCGTTCTGCGACTTGGCACCGAAGGGGCAGGTGCCGCGCTTGGCCAGGACGACCGCCCCGGCGGGCATGCCCGCGAAGTCCTCCGCCTCGCAGCCGGACGTCGCGTCCTGCGCAAGGACGTGCAGCGGCGCGCTGATGCCGCCCGCGGGCGTCGCGGGGGAGAAGTTCATGACGGCGGACTCGACCACCGCGCCGTCGACGGTCAGGCGCTGGTCCTGCACGGCGAAGGAACGCACGTCGAAGGTGGGGGTGTCCACGGTGAACCCGGCGTCTCGCAGCGTGCCCGCCACGAACTCGACGCTCGCGTCGTAGCCGGGGGTGCCGAGCGCGCGGTTGCCGCCGTTCTCCTCCGCGATCGCCTGCAGGCGCTGCAGGTGGGTGAAGGCCCGGTCGCCGCTCGCGGTGGCGGCGAGCCGGGCGGGCAGCGTCGGATCGGCGGGCGGAGCGGTCTGTGCCGCGGTCGGCGCTGCGCTCCCGCAGGCCGTCAGCAGCGCGGCGGCGAGCACCGCGAGTGCCCCCACCGATCGTCGTCCGCGCATGGTCTCCCCGTGTGTCCGGTCCGATTCGTCGGGGTCAGTGTCCGCCATCGGCGAAACGTCTGCCGGTCCACGGGTGCTCCACGGCCTCGGCACAGGCTTTTCTCAGCCTGAAGGAGTGAAGTAGCAGGGGTAGGACCACCGGGCGAGGCGCGACCGGTAGCTGGGGAGCCCCCGGTGCCGCGCGGCCCGGAGAACCGGATGACGCCGGTCGGGGGCTGGGGAGCGGCCCGGCCGGTGTCATCCGGTGGACAGCGCGGCGAGCGAGCCCGCAACGGCGTCGGTGAAGCGGTCCAGCGCGGTGCGGTCGATGTTGTCCAGGTCGTCGCACGCCGTGTGGTAGCAGCGGTCGAAGACCTCGCCCGCGGTCCCGCCCCAGCGTTCTGCCTGGTCGGCGCTCTTCTCCTCCGCGTCTCCCGCCAGCAGGCCCGCGCTCGGGATCCCCGCGTCGACGAACGGGGCGTAGTCCGACGTGCCGTCGAAGTCCAGCCGGTCCGGAACGGCCCCGAGGGCGGTCAGTCGGGCGGCGAGGTCGTCCCCGCGCCCCTGGACGAAGTAGCCCGGGTTCGGCGAGGCCGTCATGTCGACGTTGAGGTAGAGGTCTATCGCCTCCCGCTCGGCCGGGGCGAGAGCGTCGACGTAGCCCTGGGAGCCCTCGAAGTCGATCTCCTCGGCACCCCAGAACGCCAGCCGCACAGCCCCCGCGACCGGCGGCGACCCGCCCATCCGGGTGGCGATCTCGAGCAGCGTGGCCACCCCGCTGCCGTTGTCGTTGATCCCCGGCCCCTCGGGGACGGAGTCCAGGTGGGCCCCCGCCATGACGACCCGGTCCGGGGCGCCGGTGGCGCTCTGCGCGACCACGTTGCGATAGCGCCGATCACCGAGGGTGAACTCCGGCGTGGTCACCCGCCAGCCCGCCTTCTGCAGCACGGCCACCACGTGGTCGACGGCGGCGTCGTACCCGGGCTCGCCCGTCGCCCGGTTCCCGCCGTTCGCCCGGGTGACCCGGTCCAGCTCGCTGAGCTGGGCGAACGTGCCGTCTCCCGAGGCCGTCGCGACGAGGGTGTCCGCATACGGCGAGGGTGCGACGGTCGGTGCGGCGGTCGTGCAGGCCAGGGTGAGGCCCGCGAACAGGGCGACGAGGGTGGTGCGCACGACCCCACTGTGTGGCGTGCGGTGACGACGGTCGACGAGGTCCCTCCGATCGGCGGTCACCCTTCCGATTCTGTGGACAACTCGGCCGATCCGCATCTCGGACTGGCCTTGCCGTCGGCGTCAAGGTCTAGCGTCGCCGATGTGGGAGGTGGCGATGCTGATCGGTGAGCTGGCCGAACGGGCCGGGGTGAGCACGCGTGCGCTGCGGCACTACGAGGAGCTCGGGCTGCTGCCCGCGCGACGGGCGGCGAACGGCTACCGCCGGTACGACGGGGCGGACCTGCGGGCGGTGGCGGAGATCCGCACGCTCGTGGGTCTCGGCCTGTCGCTGGAGGAGACGCGCCCGTTCGTCGAGTGCCTGCGGGCCGGGCATCCCAGCGGCGGGACCTGTGCCGACTCGATCGCGGTCTACCGGAGCAAGCTCGCCGAGGTCGATGCCTCCCTGGCCCGGCTCGGCGCGGTGCGCGCGGAGCTGGCGGAACAGCTGGACGCGGCGGTGCGGGAGCGCGGGCCGCGGTGTGAGTTCTCGGAGGGGACATGATCGAGCAGGTCACGGACGGGACGTTCACCCAGCGGGTGCTGCGGGCCCCGCTGCCGGTGCTGGTGGAGTTCACGGCGAGCTGGTGCCCGCCGTGCCGGATGATCGCGCCGGTGCTCGCCGAGCTGGCGGGGGATCTGGCGGGGCGGGTGGAGATCGTCGCGCTGGACGTCGACGACAACCCTCGCACCGCCGCCGCGGCCGGGGTCCTGGGCATGCCCACGATGTCGCTGTACGTCGGCGGCGAGGTGGTCGCCCAGGTCGTGGGGGCGCGGCCCAAGGCGGCGCTCCGCTCGGCGATCGAGCCGCATCTGCCTGTGGACAACTCGGTCGGTGCGGCATGATCGAACAGATGTTCGAGTAGAATCGAGGGCATGGGATGGAGCAACCCGGACGTCACCTGGCGTGAGCTGGAGGGAGTCCTCTCCGGGCGCACCGGGGCGAGCCTCGCGGGCGGGCCGGAGCGGGACGGTGGGGACTCGCCCGCCTGGTCGCGCAAGCGCGAGCCGTACGAGGCGCCCCCGCTGGAGCGGCGGGAGCCGACCGTGCCGTACGCGGAGCTGCACTGCCACTCCAACTTCAGCTTCCTCGACGGGGCGAGCCATCCGGAGGAGCTGGTGGAGCGGGCCCACGAGCTGGGCCTGGAGTCCCTCGCCCTCACCGACCACGACGGGATGTACGGAGTGGTCCGGTTCGCCGAGGCCGCGCGCGGGCTGGGCGTGCGCACGGTCTTCGGCGCCGAGCTGAGTGTGGGGCTCTCCGCCCCGCAGAACGGGGTGCCCGATCCGGAGGGCAGTCACCTGCTGCTGCTCGCCCGCGGCCCGGAGGGGTACGGGGCGCTGTGCCGCACGATCAGCACGGCCCAGCTGCGCGGCGCGGAGAAGGGGCGCCCGGTGTACGAGCCC
>NZ_JACBXB010000473.1 GCF_013870575.1 Pseudonocardia pini | reverse complement strand
GAGATCTGCATCGCCTCGCGGTTGCGCCGGGCGGCCTCGGCGAAGTCCGCCGTGCCCGCCCACTCCGGCCCCGACCAGGCCCGCATGATCCGCTCGACCCGGGCGCCGTCGTCGGTCCGGAGGGAGTGTTCGGGGCGCCGCGGCACCTGGAAGCCCGCGGCGTAGGAGGTCGTGGCGCGGCCCTGCCTCAGCGGGTGACGGGCCACGGCGGCCCGCACGGCGAGCGGGTGCGGAGCCCCCACCACCGTGAGGGTGCGCAGCCGACGCGGATGGAGCGCGGCGAGGGTCCAGCCGATGAGGCCTCCCCAGTCGTGCCCCACGACGTGCGCCCGCTGCTCGCCCAACGCGCGGATCAGGCCGGCGGCGTCGCCCGCGAGCGTCCAGAGGTCGTAGCCCCGGGGCGGCTTGTCCGAGTCCCCGTAGCCGCGCAGGTCCACCGCGACGGCCCGGTACCCGGCCTCGGACAGGGCGCGCAGCTGGTGCCGCCAGGACCACCAGAACTCCGGGAACCCGTGCAGCAGGACGACCAGCGGACCCTCGCCCGCCTCGACGACGTGCAACCGGATCCCGTTGGCCGACACGGACCGATGGGTCCACGGACCCGGCACCCGGACGACCGAGGGCTCAGTGCCCACGCGACGTCAGCGAGCGTGGCCGTTGAGCTCGGGAGTGGTGGATCCCTCCGGCTTGCCCCGGTTGCCGAGCACCTGGGCGGTGTCCTTGAGCGAGGAGATCGTGCGCTCGGGCTTGCGGATCTTCTTCACCCGCAGGTAGCCGATGAACGCCGCGAGTCCCGCCGCGAGGATCATCGCGCCGAACACGATGCCGAACGCGGCCGCCCTGTTCAGCCAGATCGCCAGCAGCTCGGCGAGGGCGAAGAACAGGAAGAAGAGGCTGAACAGCGCGATGACCAGGGCGACGATGAAGAAGACGCTGCCCTGGACACCCTTCTTGACCTCGGAGGTCACCTCGGCCTTGGCCAGCTCCACCTCGGAGCGGACCAGGGTGGACACGTGCGTCGTCACGTCGCGGACGAGATCGCCGATCGACTGCTCCGAGGAGCCGGGGGCCGGCTCCTTCGACAGTGGGATCGACGGCAGTACGGGCGGAACGTCCGTACCGCCGGAGCTGGTCGGGCTGGCCACCGCGGTCCCTCCTGCTGATCTGGGTTCGGGTCATCCTTCCACGAAGGACTTCCCCGCGTCGGTCTGGCCAACCCCCGATCACTCGTCAGGGCGGCCGCGCAGCTTCTTCACGGCGCCGCGCCGGGTCTTCGCGTCCAACCTGCGCCGTTGCGAGCCCTTGGTCGGCTTCGTGGGACGGCGGGTGGGCGGCGGGGCCTTCGTGGCCTCCCGCAGGGCCTGGAGCAGCCGTTCCCGTGCCGCCTCCCGGTTGCGCAGCTGGCTGCGCGAGTCGCCCGCGGCGATGGTGATCACCCCGTCGACGAGCCGCAGGTTCCGCAGGGCACGCTCGCGCAGGTCGTCGGGCAGGCTGGGCGAGTTCGCCACGTCGAAGCTCAGCTCGACCCGCGAGTCCGTGGTGTTCACGCCCTGGCCCCCGGGGCCCGACGAGCGCGAGAACCGCCACCGCAGCTCCCGCGCGGGCACGACGACGCCACGGCGCACCAGTAGGCCGCCGTCGAGGTCCCCGTTCTCCGTCACGCCGCCAGGATGCACGAACGGCACTCTCGTGCGGACCTCCCGCACGAGAGTGCCGTTCGCGGGCCCCTCAGTCCTCGCCCTTGCCTTCCTTCAGGCCGGACTGGATCAGGCTCATCACGCTGTCGTCGGCCAGCGTCGAGACGTCGCCGACCTCGCGGTTCTCCGCGACGTCTCGCAGCAGCCGTCGCATGATCTTGCCGGAGCGGGTCTTCGGGAGCTCCTGCACGACCATGATCTGGCGCGGCTTGGCGATCGGCCCGATCTCCTTGGAGACGTGGTTGCGCAGGGCCGTGATCGCCTCCTCGCCCTTGGCCTCGTCCTGGGCGACGTTCCCGCGCAGGATCACGAACGCGACGATCCCCTGGCCCGTCGTCGGGTCCGAGGCGCCGACGACCGCGGCCTCGGCCACCGTCGGGTGGCTGACCAGGGCGGACTCGACCTCGGTGGTGGAGATGCGGTGCCCGGAGACGTTCATCACGTCGTCCACCCGGCCGAGCAGCCAGATCGCGCCGTCCGCGTCGTACTTCGCGCCGTCGCCCGCGAAGTAGTAGCCCTGCTCGGCGAAGCGGGACCAGTAGGTGTCCTTGTACCGCTCCTCGTCGCCCCAGATGCCGCGCAACATCGCCGGCCACGGCTTGTCCAGGACCAGGTACCCGCCCTCGCCGTTGCCGACGGGCGTGCCGGACTCGTCGACCACGGTCGCGCCGATGCCCGGCAGCGGCCGCATGGCCGAACCCGGCTTCGTGGCGGTGACGCCCGGCAGCGGCGCGATCATCATCGCGCCGGTCTCCGTCTGCCACCAGGTGTCGACGATCGGGCAGCGCTCCGCACCGATCTTCTCCCGGAACCACATCCAGGCCTCGGGGTTGATCGGCTCGCCCACGGTGCCGAGCACCTTCAGCGAGGAGAGGTCGAACTTCTCCGGGATCTCCGCGCCCCACTTCATGAAGGTGCGGATCAGCGTCGGCGCCGTGTAGTAGATCGACACGCCGTACTTCTGCACGATCTCCCAGTGCCTGCCCTCGTGCGGGGTGTTCGGCGTGCCCTCGTACATCACGGACGTGGCGCCGTTGGCGAGCGGCCCGTAGACGATGTAGCTGTGCCCGGTCACCCAGCCGATGTCGGCGGTGCACCAGTACACGCTCTCGCCGGGCTTGTGGTCGAACACCGCGTTGTGGGTGTACGCGACCTGGGTGAGGTAGCCGCCCGAGGTGTGCAGGATGCCCTTCGGCTTCCCGGTGGTGCCCGAGGTGTAGAGGATGAACAGCGGGTGCTCGGAGTCGAACAGCTCCGGGGTGTGCTGGTCGGAGGCCTTGTCCACGGCCTCGTGCCACCAGACGTCCCGGCCCTCCGTCCACGGCACGTCGGTCTCGGTCCGCTTGACCACGAGCACGTGCTCGATGCTCGTGCCCTCGACGGCCTCGTCGGTGTTCTCCTTCATCGGCGCGGGCTTGCCGCGCCGGAACTGGCCGTCGCTGGTGATCAGCAGCTTGGCCTCGGCGTCCTCGATCCGGGCCTTCAGCGCGCCCGGCGAGAACCCGCCGAAGACCACGCTGTGCATCGCACCCAGGCGCGCGCAGGCCAGCATGGAGAACACGGCCTCGGGGATCATGGGCAGCTGGATGGCGACCCGGTCGCCCTTGCCCACACCCAGCTCGGCCAGCGCGTTCGCGGTCCTGGAGACCTCACGCTGCAGCTCGGCGTAGGTGATCGTGCGGGTGTCGCCCGGCTCGCCCTCCCAGTGGAAGGCCACCCGGTCCCCGTTGCCCGCCTCGACGTGCCGGTCGACGCAGTTGTAGGCGACGTTCAGCTTCCCGCCGACGAACCACTTCGCGAAGGGCGGCTGCCAGTCCAGCACCTCCGACCACTTCTCGCCCCAGCTCAGGCGGTCGGCCTGCTCGGCCCAGAAGGCGTCGCGGTCGGCGTCTCCCCGCTCGTACCACTCGGCGGTGGCGTTCGCCTGCGCGGCGAACTCCTCGCTCGGCGGGAAACTGCGGCTCTCGGTGGACAGGTTGCTGAGTGTCGCTCCCGACTCGGCCATCTTCTTCGCGTCCTCCTCCAGCACCGGCGCTTGACGCGCGCAGCGCGCACGTCGACGGGGTTGAACGTAGTGCTCAGCAACCGTCCGCGCACCGTCGGTACGGACAGGGCCCGACCCCTCTGTCAGGCCCGATGGCAGCATGGCGGGGTGCAGGCCTCCACTGATCCACTCGCCCCGCTGGTCGAGCTCCCCGGGGTCGCGGCCGCGGTCGCGTCCGCGCGGGAGGCGCTGGTCCCCGTGCACAACCACACCGTGAACCGGCGTGGCTGGCCCGCCACGGCCGCGGAGGCCGCGCTGCGGGCGGCGCGGGCCTCGGCCGCGCTCGACGGCGCGCCCCTGTCCCCGGCCCGCGAGGAGCACGTCACCCATCCGGTCCTGGCCGGGGCCGTCCGGGTGGCGGACGAGGCGGGCAGGCTGCTGGCCTCGTGGAAGGGGTCACCGCTGCAGGCGCTGGCCCGGCTGCACGTCCTGGCCGCGACGGACCTCGTCGAGGACCACGACACGCTCGGGAGACCGCGTGAGGGCGCGTCGGGCCGGTTGTCGCTGCTCGCCGACCTGGTCACCGGAGGCACCTCGGTGCCGGCGCCGATCCTGGTCGCAGGCACGGGGAAGAACCGGGCGGGGAGGTCGTCGACGGACGTGGTCACC
>NZ_JACBXB010000472.1 GCF_013870575.1 Pseudonocardia pini | reverse complement strand
GGACCGGATCCTGCGCGACGCCGCGGAGGGCCGGATCCGCCCCATCGTCGGCCGCAGCTTCCCCCTCGCCAAAGCCGCCGACGCCCACAGCGCCCTGGAGAACCGCGACATCGTCGGCAAAGCGGTCCTGACCCCCTGATCCCCGACCGATGTCCGACTCGCGCGTCGGAACCGGGGGACTCGCGCCCGCGAGTCCCCCGGTTCAGACGCGCGAGTCCCCCGGTTCAGACGCGCGAGTCCCCCGGTTTCGACGCGCGAGTCGGACTTCTCGCCGCGGGCGGTCAGGCGGTGCGGGTGTGGGGGGCGGCGGGGAGGTCGGCGTAGGTCGTGGGCCATGCACCCTCGGCCAGCACCGCGTCCACCGTCGTCAGCACCGCCGTCACGCGACCCGGGCGCCGGAGGTCCTTGGCGCGCACCCCGATCCGCACCGCGCCCGCTCGCCGGGCAACGCGCACCGCCTCGGTGTGCAGCAACCTCCGCCGCCACGACTCGGCACGCTTGCGGGCCTCACCGTCGACCGCGGCGTCGAGCCGGAAGCCGAGGGCGCGGGCCCGGAGGACGACGTCGTCGTCGAAGAGGTGGACGCCCTGCTCGTCGAGGCACATCCGGAAGCCCTGCTCGCGCACCGCCTCGACGGTGCCCGGCGAGGCGAGCCAGCGGGGCGCGGCGAAGACGTCCGTGGCCAGGCCGAGCCCGGTCAGAGCCCGTCGGGCGGCGGTCAGCCGCAGCCCGGCCTCGTGCCGCGGCAACGCGGAGAACTCGCCCTTGCGCCCCACGCCGCCGCGCAACGCCGGATCTGCGGTGTGGTCGTAGCCGTGCAGCGCGATCGCCTCCCCGCGGCCCTGGACCCACTCCAGCAGCTCGGCCGACGGCGGGCCGTTCGGCGAGGCGGGCTGGACCAGATGCGTCAGCGGTACGCCACGGGCGTCCAGGTCTGCGGCGAGCGTGCGGGCGACCTCGAGGACACCCTCGCGGGCGTCGGTGAGCCCGGAGAGCGAGACCAGCAGTCGAGCGGGCATGCCATGAGGGAACGCTGCGGAGATGAATCGCGGGCGACCACCGTCGGTCTGCAGGCGGCAGGGCCGCGGAACAGGCGGCCACCCCGAAGTGTCCGAGACCCGCGGCAGCAGTGTCCGACTCGCGCGTCGAAACCGGGGGACTCGCGGGTCAGGGCCAGGGGGTGCCGGTGATGCGCTCGTAGACCTCCGCGTACCTCGCCCGGACGGCCTCCACGACCTCCGGGGGGACCTCAGGTCCCGGCGGGGTCTTGTCCCAGCCCGTCGAGAGCGCCCATTCGCGGGCGTACTGCTTGTCGAAGCTGTACTGCGGGCGGCCGGGTTCCCACTGGTCCGCGGGCCAGAACCGGGAGGAGTCCGGGGTGAGCACCTCGTCACCCAGCACGATCTCGCCGGACGCGTCCCGCCCGAACTCCAGCTTGGTGTCCGCGAGCAGGATCCCGTTCTTCTCCGTGATCTCCGCGCCCAGCCGGTAGACCTCGAGGGTGAGCTCCCGGATCCGGGTGGCGGTGTCGACCCCGACGAGCGAGGTGACCTCGTCGAACGAGATCGCCTCGTCGTGCTGCCCGGCGGGCGCCTTGCTCGACGGCGTGAAGATCGGCTCGGGCAGCCGGGAACCGTCCTCCAGCCCCGGTGGCAGGGCGACCCCGGACACCGTGCCGGTCTCGCGGTACTCCTTCAGCCCGCCGCCCGTCAGGTACCCGCGGGCCACGCACTCGACGGGCAGCATCTCCAGGCGACGGCACCGCACCGCGCGTCCGGCGAACTCCTCCGGGACGTCCGTGGAGCTCAGCACGTGGTGCGGGACCAGCGAGGCGACCTTGTCGAACCACCACAGCGACAGCGCGGTGAGGATCTTCCCCTTGTCCGGCACGGGTGTGGGGAGGACGACGTCGAACACCGACAGCCGGTCCGACGCCACCAGGACGATGTCGCCGCGGTCGGAGTAGATGTCTCGGACCTTGCCCGAGTGCAGCAGCTTCACAGGATCGCCCCGGGCGTGTAGCCGGCGGCCTCGGGATGCGCGTCGGTGATCTCGGCGACCACCCGGACCACCTCGGCGACCTGCGCGGTCGCGGCGCCGGTGAAGGACAGCGGGTCCTTGAGGAGACCGTCGAGCAGGCCGGTGGGCAGGCCCAGGCGCGAGTCGTTCTGCAGGCGCGCGACCAGGTCGTTCTCCAGCTGGCCCTGCTCCCGCATCGCGAGCGCGACGCCGACCGCGTGCTCCTTGATCACCTCGTGCGCGGTCTCCCGGCCGACCCCGGCCCGCACGGCCGCCATCAGCACCTTCGTGGTGGCGAGGAACGGCAGGTACCGGTCCAGCTCACGGGCGATGACGGCCGGGTAGGCGCCGAACTCGTCGAGCACCGTCAACGCCGTCTCGAACAGGCCGTCGAGGGCGAAGAAGGCGTCCGGCAGCGCGACGCGGCGGACGACGGAGCAGAACACGTCGCCCTCGTTCCACTGCGCGCCCGCGAGCTCGGCGGCCATGGCCGCGTTCCCCCGCAGCACCACCTGCAGTCCGTTGATCCGCTCCGCGGAGCGGGTGTTCATCTTGTGCGGCATGGCGCTCGACCCGACCTGGCCGGGCTTGAAGCCCTCGGTGGCCAGCTCCTGCCCCGCCATCAGCCGGATCGTGGTGGCGAGCGACGACGGCGCCGCCCCGAGCTGGACCAGCAGCGACGTGACCTCGTGGTCGAGCGACCGCGGGTACACCTGGCCGACGCTCGTGAACACCCCGCCGAACCCGAGGTGCGCGGCCACCCGGGACTCCAGGGAGGCGAGCTTCGCCGAGTCACCGTCGAGCAGGTCCAGCATGTCCTGCGCCGTCCCGACCGGGCCCTTGATCCCGCGCAGCGGGTAGCGCGCCCGCAGGTCCTCCAGCCGTCGGAACGCGACGAGCAGCTCGTCGGCCGCCGAGGCGAAGCGCTTGCCGAGCGTGGTGGCCTGGGCGGCGACGTTGTGCGAGCGCCCGGCCATCACCAGGTCCGAGTACTCGGAGGCGCGCCGCGCGAGCCGCGCGAGGATCGCGATCGTCCGGTCCCGGACCAGCTCCAGCGACAGCCGCATCTGCAGCTGCTCGACGTTCTCGGTGAGGTCTCGGCTGGTCAGGCCCTTGTGGACGTGCTCGTGGCCGGCGAGGGCGTTGAACTCCTCGATCCGCGCCTTCACGTCGTGCCGGGTGACGCGCTCGCGCTCGGCGATCGACGCCAGGTCCACCTGCTCGACGACCCGTTCGTAGTCCGCGATCGCCTCCGCCGGGACCTCCACGCCGAGATCGCGCTGCGCCTTGAGCACGGCGATCCACAGCTGCCGTTCGAGCACGATCTTGCGCTCGGGAGACCACAGCTCGACGAGCTCCGGGCTGGCGTAGCGGGCGGCGAGGACGTTGGGGATCACGTGCACGGATGGTATGCGCTCACCCCTCGTGAGCGGCAATCACCGCTATGGCGACTATTCGCACTCACAGAGATCGGAGCAGGGCCGCGCGTGCGGTCCCGCGGGGATCGGGGTGCGCCTCGATGAGCGCGGAGATCACCGCGCCGTCGACCACCTCGACGACCCGACGCAGGCCGTCCGCGTCGAGCCGGTGGCCCGCCCTGGCCAGGGCCTCGGCCAGCAGCCCGTCCAGCTCCACGCGGAGCTTGCGCATCAACGGGGCCAGATAGGGCCTGCGGCCTGCGCCGACGAGCTGCTCGTACCGCAGGAGGACCGCGTCGAGGCCACCCTCGCGGGACCCGTGGCCCAGCAGCTGGTCGAGCACCACGTCGAGGGGCTCGTCCGCGGAGTCCAGCGCGGCCCGCCCGGCGGCGAGGTCCTGCCTGCTGGTGTGCTCGACGGCGGCGGTGACGAGGTCGTCGAGCGAGTCGAAGTAGTACGTCGTGGAGGCGAGCGGGAGCCCCGCCCGCTCGGCGACCGCGCGGTGCCGGATCGCGTCGAACCCGCCCTCGCGCAGCAGCTCACCGGCGGCCTCGGTCAACGCCTGCCGCCGCCGCTCCCCCTTCTCGGTCGCCATCCCCCCAGTCTGCCCAATGAGCGAACGGCACTCTCGCTCACTAGGACTGAGCGAGAGTGCCGTTCGCTCACCTACAGCAGGGGGGCCAGGGTCGTGGCGATCTGCTCCACCCGGTCGCCGAACGGGACGCCGCCGGAGTCCGCCTCCGCGCGAGAGGTCACCGTGACCAGCCCGCCCGACGCCGTGGTGACCTCCGTCATCGACCAGCCCACGGCGCCCGTGGTCTGGACCGGCTCCTCCCCCGGCGGGGTGTAGACCACCGAGAACAGACCGGTCAGCGGGCCGTCGGCGACCTCGAGGTTCACCTCGCGCCCGCCGCCGGAC
>NZ_JACBXB010000471.1 GCF_013870575.1 Pseudonocardia pini | reverse complement strand
AGCTCCGCGGCGAACGCCGCCGGGTCGGTGATCGTCGTGGGCGTGACCGCCGGGAGCCCCGTGCGCGCGACGATCGCGGCCGAGTCCGCCGGGGACAGCGCGGAGAGCAGTGCCTTGCCCACGCCCGTGCAGTGCACCGGGACCCGCCGCCCGATCTCCGTGAACATCCGCATCGAGTGCGGTGACGGGACCTGGGCGACGTAGACGGCCTGGTCGCCGTCGAGCACCGCGAGGTTGGCGGTCTCGCCGATCTGCGCGACGAGCTCGGTGAGCACCGGCTGCGCCCAACGGCCGAACTGGCGCGCGGCCGTCTCGCCCAGCCCGACGAGCTTGGGCCCGAGCGTGTACCGCCGCGACGGCAGCTGTCGCAGGTATCCCAGGTCGACGAGCGTGCGGACGAGCCGGTGGATGGTCCCCGGCGCCAGCCCCGTGCTCGCGGCCAGCTCGGACAACCCGGCCTCGCCGCCCAGCTCGGCCAGCGACTCCAGCACCCCGAACGCGCGGGCGAGGGACTGGACGCCCCCCGAGCGGGGTATGTCGGTGCTCACAACTGCGGACTCTACATTCCATGATGCGGAAAAGCCACTCCGTCTGGTAGAAAAGTAGCCGACGCCGAGGAGAGGATGCCGAGATGGCCGGGACCGCAGGACTGCAGGTCGACCCCCAGCTGAAGGACTTCGTCGAGGGGGAGCTGCTCGCGGGCCTGGACCTCACGCCGGAGGCGTTCTGGGCCGCGCTGGCCGATCTCCAGGCCCGTTTCGCCCCGCGGATCACCGAGCTGCTCGGCCGGCGGGACGCGCTGCAGGCGCAGATCGACACCTGGCACGAGGTGCACGGCGCCGGTACCGCGGAGGAGTACGCGGCCTTCCTCACCGAGCTGGGCTACCTGCTCCCGGCCGACGATCCCGCGCCGATCGCCGTCGAGAACGTCGACGCCGAGATCGCGGAGATCCCCGGTCCGCAGCTCGTCGTCCCCGCGACCGTCCCGCGCTACGCCCTCAACGCCGCCAACGCGCGCTGGGGCTCGCTGTACGACGCCTTCTACGGCACGGACGCGCTGCCGCAGGAGCACGAGCTCGCCGAGGGCTACGACGAGCGGCGCGGCGCCCAGGTCATCGAGGCCGCGGACGCCCTGCTCGACGAGCTGTTCCCGCTGACCCAGGGCTCGCACGCCGACGTCGAGCGGTACACCGCGGACGCCCGGGGCCTCGTCGCCTACACCGGGACCGGCGAGTCCGGCCTGGCCGACACGGCGCAGTACGCGGGCTTCGGCGACGGCTCGATCCTGCTGCGCCGCAACGGGTTGCACGTCGAGCTGACGATCGATCCGGCGACCACGGTGGGGAAGCAGCACCACGCGGGCGTCTCGGACGTCGTGCTGGAGTCCGCGGTCACCGCGATCGTCGACCTCGAGGACTCCGTCGCCACGGTCGACGGCGAGGACAAGGCGAACGCCTACCGCACCTGGCTCGGCCTGATGACCGGCGAGCTGACGACGACCTTCCGCAAGGGGGGCAAGGAGATCACGCGCACGATCGCCGCGGACCGCGAGTACACCGCCGTCGGTGGGGCGCCGCTGACCCTGCCCGGCCGGTCGTTGCTGCTGGTCCGCAACGTCGGGCACCACATGACGACCGACGCGGTGCGGACGGCCGAGGGCGCGGAGATCGCCGAGGGCGTGCTCGACGCGCTGGTCACCGCCGCCGCCGCGCAGTACGACCTGTCCGGCAAGGGCGCGTGGTCGAACTCGCGCACCGGGTCGATGTACATCGTGAAGCCCAAGCAGCACGGGCCGGACGAGGTCGCGCTGACCGTCGAGCTGTTCGCGGCGGTCGAGGAGAAGCTCGGCCTGCCCGCGAGGACGCTCAAGATCGGCATCATGGACGAGGAGAAGCGCACCAGCGTGAACCTCGCCAACGCCGTCGCCGCGGCGGCGGAGCGGGTGATCTTCGTGAACACCGGCTTCCTCGACCGGACCGGGGACGAGATCCACACCGCCTTCCTCGCGGGCCCGGTGGTGCGCAAGGGCGACATGAAGACCACCACCTGGCTGACCACGTACGAGGACCGGAACGTGGACGTCGCGCTGGCCTCCGGGTTCGCGCACACCGCGCAGATCGGCAAGGGGATGTGGGCCAAGCCCGCCGCGATGGCGGACATGCTCGCGCAGAAGGGTGCCCAGCCGGAGCAGGGCGCGAACTGCGCCTGGGTGCCCTCGCCGACCGCGGCGACCCTGCACGCGCTGCACTACCTGCGCACGGACGTCCACGCCGTCCAGACCGAGATCGCGAAGCGGCCCGCCGCGGACCGCGCGAGGCTGCTGGCGCTGCCGGTCCTCACCGGCGAGCTGAGCGCCGACGAGATCACCCACGAGCTGGAGACGAGCGCGCAGTCGATCCTCGGCTACGTCGTGCGGTGGGTCGGCCTGGGCATCGGCTGCTCGACCGTGCCGGACCTGGAGGGCGTCGGGCTGATGGAGGACCGCGCCACCCTGCGGATCTCCGCGCAGCTCCTGGCGAACTGGCTGCACCACGGCCTGGTCGACGAGCAGACCCTGCGGGACACCTTCGCGCGGATGGCCGCTCTGGTCGACGAGCAGAACGCCGACGAGCCGGGCTATCCGCCCATGGCCAAGGACCTCGAGGGCAGCGAGAGCTTCCAGGCCGCGCTGGAGCTGGTCTTCACCGGCAGGTCGGAGCCCAACGGCTACACCGAGCGCGTCCTGACGACGTGGCGCCAGAAGGCGAAAGCCTCCTGACCCGCGAGTCCCCCACTCTCGACGCGCGAGTCGGACATGAACGCTCATGTCCGACTCGCGCGTCGAAAACGGGGGACTCGCGGGGGTGGGGTCGGTCTCGTCGGGGACGGCCCTCGGGCGGGCCGGTGTTGAGCGTGGGGTGGCGATGAAGGCGTGGGCGCGGGTCGCGGCGGTGCTGTTCGCGATCGGGTACGGCGCGAACCAG
The DNA here is from genome assembly GCF_013870575.1 of Pseudonocardia pini. Lineage (GTDB taxonomy): Bacteria > Actinomycetota > Actinomycetes > Mycobacteriales > Pseudonocardiaceae > Pseudonocardia > Pseudonocardia pini. The sequence goes on along the minus strand of NZ_JACBXB010000471.1, from coordinate 1,402 downwards.
TTCTCGCCGCTGATGGTCATGTACCGCGAGCAGGGCCACTACTCCGCGACGGTCGTGGCGGCGTTCTTCGGCGTGTACGTGGCCGGGCTCGCCCCCGGCCTGCTCGTGGGCGGGCCGCTGTCGGACCGGTACGGCCGCAGGCGGGTGCTGCTGCCCGCGGTGATCGCCTCGGTGCCCGCCAGCGCGGTGCTCGCGCTGGGGGCGTTCTCCGAGTCGCTGCTGTTCACCGGCCGCTTCCTGTTCGGGCTGGTCACGGGCGTGGCCATGGCCGTCGGGACGACGTGGGTGAAGGAGCTCTCGCAGGCGCCGTTCGATGCCGTCGCCGATCCGGCCGCGGGCGCCCGGCGAGCGGCGCTCTCGCTCTCGGCGGGGTTCGGGGTGGGACCCGCGATCGGCGGGGTCCTCGCGCAGTGGGCGCCCTGGCCGATGGAGCTGCCCTACCTGGCGCACGTCCTGCTCACCCTCCCGGTGATCGTGCTCGTGGCGAAGGCCCCCGAGTCCCTGCGCGAACGGCCCGCGCGTGCGGCGGGTCACCCGGTTCGGGCGTTGCTGCGGAACCTGAAGGTCCCGGCCGTCGCCCATCCGCGGTTCACGGGGCTCGTGCTACCCCTCGCGCCCTGGGTGTTCGGCGCTCCCGCGATCTCGTTCGCGGTGCAGCCCGCCGCCCTCGGCGCCGAACGCACCGCGGGGTTCGGACTGGTCTTCGCGACCCTGCTCACCGCCGTCACGCTGTCGGCGGGGGTCGGGATCCAGTCCGTCGCCCGGAGGCTCGACGCCCGCAACCCGCTCGCCGGGGGCAGGCTCGGCCTGGTGCTCGTGGCCGTCGGGACGCTGGTCGCGGCGGGGACCGCGGTGACCGGCTCGCTCGTCGTGGCCGTGGTGGCCTCGGCGATCCTCGGCGCCGGGTTCGGGATCTCGCTGGTCTCCGGGCTGATCGAGGTGCAGCGGATCGCCGCGCCCCGGCACCTCGCGGGCCTCACGGCCGTCTACTACTCGCTGACCTACGTCGGCTTCCTGCTGCCGCTGGTGCTGGCCCCGCTCGCCACGTCGGTCGGGTACCCGGTGCTGCTGGTGGTCGTGGCGGTCCTGGCCGCGGTCTGCCTGGGCGTGCTGGTCGCGGCGGGGAGGCGGACCCGGGAGGCGGTGCGCACGTGAACCTGCACCGCGTCCCGTTCGACCATCCCGACGCGCAGGCGATCGACGCCGCCGTCCAGGCCTTCTACGGCGAGGTCTACGGCGACGGGGACGCGACCGTCCTCGATCCCGCCCAGTTCGACCCGCCTGCGGGGGAGTTCCTCGTGGGGTACGACGCCGCGGGGAGGCCGGTCGCCGCGGGCGGCTGGCGGGCCGTCGACGGCGAGTACGACCCCCACCTGCGCGCGGGCGACGCCGAGATCAAGCG
>NZ_JACBXB010000470.1 GCF_013870575.1 Pseudonocardia pini | reverse complement strand
GCGGCCCTGCTCGCCTCGGACAAGGACCGCCGCGAGCACGCCCTGGTGGCCGGGCAGGTCGCGGACGTGCTGGGCCGCTTCTGCGCCGATCTCGAGGTGCCCGCCGGGCCCGAGGTCATCGGCACACCCACCATGTGGCACCTGAGCAGTCGGATCACCGGGCGGCTCGTCGACCCGGGCGTCTCGTCGCTCGAGCTGGCCGAGGCGCTGCACCCGACCCCGGCCGTGTGCGGGGTGCCGGAGGACCCGGCCCGGGCCGCGATCGCGGACCTGGAGGCGGACGACCGCGGGTACTTCACCGGCCTCGTCGGCTGGACCGACCCGCGGGGCGACGGCGAGTGGGTGATCACCATCCGCAGCGCGGAGGTGAGCGGGGAGACCGTCCGCCTGTTCGCCGGGGCCGGGATCGTCGAGGGCTCGGAGCCCGCCGCGGAGCTGGCCGAGACCGGTGCGAAGTTCCGCACCATGCTGCGCGCGCTGGGGGTGGACGAGTGACCACGGAGCTCCCGGACCTCGACCACACCCCCTGGCCGCCGGAGCTCGCGGCGCGCTACCGCGCCGCAGGCCACTGGCGCGGGCAGACCTTCGGCGCCTGGCTCACCGCCTTGAGCCGCGCGTACGCGGAGCGCGTCGCCGTGATCGGCGAGGATCACCGGTGGACCTTCGCCGAGCTCGACGCGCGCGCCCACCGGATCGCCGCCGGGCTCGTCGACCTCGGGATCGGGCCGGGGGACCGGGTGGTCCTGCAGCTGCCCAACCGCCCCGAGTTCCTCGCGGCCGTGTTCGGGCTCTGGCGGGCGGGCGCGTGGCCGGTGTTCGCGCTGCCCGCGCACCGCGACTCCGAGCTGCGGCACTTCGTCGAGCAGGCGGAGGCGGTCGCGATCCTCACCGTGGACGTGCACGAGCGGTTCGCGCACGCCGAGGCCGCGAGAGCGGTCGCCGCGGCGGTGCCGTCGGTGAGGCACGTGTTGTCCGTCGATGCTCCGGAGTGGACCTCGGTCGCGGCCGCACAGCCGCGCGAGCTGCCCGACCCCGATCCCGAGGGTGTGGCGTTCCTGCAGCTCAGCGGGGGGAGCACCGGGCTGCCGAAGCTCATCCCGCGCACCCACGACGACTACCTGTACAGCGTGCGCGAGAGCGCCCGGATCTGCGCGCTGCGCCCGGACAGCGTCTACCTCGCGGCCCTGCCGGTGGCACACAACTTCCCACTGAGCTCGCCGGGTGTGCTCGGCGCGCTGCACGCGGGCGCCGCCTCCGTCCTGGCCCCCCGGCCGGACGCGGACACGGCCTTCCGGCTGGTCGAGCGGGAGCGCGTGACGATCACCGGTGTCGTCCCGCCGCTGGCCGCCGCCTGGGTGCAGGCGGCGGCGCGCACGTCTCGCGACCTGTCGTCGTTGGAGGTCCTGCTGGTCGGCGGGGCCAAGTGCGGCCGGGAGCTGGCGGCCCGGATCGGGCCCGCGCTCGGCTGCACCCTGCAGCAGGTCTTCGGCATGGCCGAGGGGCTGGTGAACTACACGCGGCTCGACGACCCGGAGGACCTCGTCCTGGAGACCCAGGGCAGGCCGATCTCGGTCGCCGACGAGGTCCGCGTCGTCGACGGCGCGGACCGCGAGGTCCCGCCGGGAGGGACCGGCGCCCTGCTCACCCGCGGCCCGTACACGATCCGCGGGTACTTCCGCGCCGGTGCGCACAACGCCACGGCGTTCACCGAGGACGGCTTCTACCGCACCGGCGACCTGGTGCGCCGCCGCGCCTCCGGGCACGTCGAGGTGGTCGGCCGGGCGAAGGAACAGATCAACCGGGGCGGGGAGAAGGTCGCCGCCGAGGAGGTCGAGGACCACCTGATGGCGCACGCCGGCGTGCTCGACGCGGCCGTCGTCGGGGTGCCGGACGAGTTCCTCGGCGAGCGGACCTGCGCCTACGTCGTCCCGACCCAGGGGGCCGAGCCGACCGCCGCCGAGCTGCGGAGGTTCGTCCGCGAGCGCGGGGTCGCCGCGTTCAAGGTGCCCGATCTCGTCGAGATCGTGGCGGCCTTCCCCGTGACCGGCGTGGGCAAGACCAGCAAGCGCGAGCTGAGGGCGGCCCTCGCGGCCGCCCGGACCGAGAAGGGGTGACCATGTCGCTGCCGAGCATCCAGGCCTATGACCTGCCCACCGAGCTGCCCGCAGGCAGGGTCGACTGGCGACCGGACCCGAACCGGGCCGCGCTGTTGGTCCACGACATGCAGCGGTACTTCCTCGCGCCGTACGCGGGGGCGCCGATCCCGCAGGTCACGGCGAACATCCAGGCGCTGCTGACCGCCTGCCGCGAGCGCGGGATCCCGGTGTTCTACACCGCGCAACCCGGTCGCCAGGCCGCGGAGGACCGCGGCCTGCTGACCGAGTTCTGGGGTGCCGGCATCGGTGCGGTGATCGACACCGACCCGCAGGCCGAGGACATCGTCCCCGCGCTGGCGCCGGAACCCGCGGACACCGTGCTGACCAAGTGGCGGTACTCCGCCTTCCAACGCAGCGACCTCGCCGAGCGCCTCGCCGCGGCGGGCCGCGACCACCTGGTGATCACCGGCGTCTACGCCCACATCGGCTGCCAGACGACGGCGGTGGAGGCGTTCATGCGCGACGTCGCCCCGTTCATGGTGTCCGACGCCGTGGCCGACTTCTCCCGCGAGCGGCACGACCAGGCCTGCGAGTACGTGGCGCAGCGCTGTGGGGCCCTGACCACGACCGCGGCCGCGCTGGAGGCGTTCAGCCCGGTGGGGGTGGCCTCGTGAGCGGACCGTCGGCCGGGCGCGTCACCGCCGACCAGGTGCGCGCGGACGTCGCCGAGCTGCTGGCCTGCGACCCCGCGGAGATCGACCCGGACGAGGACCTGCTCGACCGCGGGCTGGACTCGATGCGGCTGATGTCGCTCGTCGAGAAGTGGCGCGAGGCCGGGGCGACCGGCCTGGAGTTCCCGGACCTCGCCGAGCGGCCCGAGCTCGGGCACTGGGTCGCGGTGGTGGCCTCGTGAACCCCTTCGACGACCCGGAGGGCACCTTCCGCGTCCTCGTCAACGGCGAGGAGCAGTACTCGCTGTGGCCGGACTTCGCGGAGGTCCCGGCCGGGTGGGAGACGGTCTACGGCCCCGCCGACCGCGCCGCCTGCGTGCGGTACACAGAGGAACACTGGACCGATCTGCGGCCGAAGAGCCTGCGGGAAGCGATGGAGGCGACATGAGGCGAGACGACCGGGGACGACACCGCGAGCGGCTGGCCGAGGTCCGCGCCGGGCGCGTGGCGGAGAAGGTCGGCTACCCGATCCGGGTGCGTGAGATGGAGGTGCGCGGCACCGCCCGGCTGGGCTCCGGCCTGGTCCGGGTCACGCTCGGCGGGCCCGGGCACGAGGGCTTCGAGAGCCATTCACCGGACGAGCACGTCAAGCTGCTCTGGCCGGACGAGGACGGCACGCTGCGGCTGCCCGTCCCGAACGGCGAGATGCTGAGCTGGCCGCGGCCGGTGCCGGTCTCCCGCGAGTACACGGTCCGCCGGTACGACGCGGAGGCCGGGGAGATCGACATCGACATCGCCCTGCACGCCGGGGGCCTCGGCTCGGACTGGGCCGAGCGGGTGCAGCCGGGGGAGCGGATCCACGTGGCCGGGCCGCCCGGTGGGCTGATCGTGCCGCACGCCTACGACCGCTATCTCCTCGCGGGCGACATCACGGCGCTGCCCGCGATCGCGCGCTGGCTCGAGGAGCTGCCGCGCACCGCCGCGGGCTGGGCGTTCATCGAGGTCGCGGACCCGTCGGAGGAGATCGAGCTGGACGCGCCGGAGGACGTCGAGGTGCGGTGGCTGCACCGCGGGGACGTCGCGCCGGGACACTCGGACCTCGTCGAGCGGGCGGTTCGCGCGGTGCCGATCCCCGAGGGCGACCGGGTGTACGTCTGGCTGGCGGGGGAGGCGACGACGCTCAAGCCGCTGCGCCGGTGGATCAAGAACGACCTCGGGCTCGGCCCGGAGGACAGCGACGTGACCGGCTACTGGAAGCGGGGGGTCGCGGACTTCGACGAGGACGACGAGGACGAGCACGGCCACGGACACGGCCACGGGCACGGCCACGAGGGGGACGAGTCGTGACCGCGGCCCCGCTCGCGGCGGGGACCGGGCGGGCGGGCAGGGACAGCGGAGATAGCGGGGACAGCGGAGACAGCGGGGCCCTCGAGGACGTGGCGTCCGGCGCGATGTCGGGGGAACAGTGCAGGCTCTGGGTGCTGCACCAGCTCGAGGGACCGTCCACGACGGACGACCTCCCGGTGCTGCTGCGGCTGCGCGGCCTGCTCGACGCCGAGGCGCTCACCTCCGCCTGGCGGGACACCCTCGACCGGCATCCCGTGCTGCGCACCGTCTA
>NZ_JACBXB010000046.1 GCF_013870575.1 Pseudonocardia pini | reverse complement strand
GGGGGCCGGTCCACGCCGCGCGGCTGCAGCCGGGGCGGGTCCTCCCGTCCGGCGGGATCCTGCTCGTCGCTCACGGTCCCACCCTGCCGGACGAGCGGTGAAGTCTGTGTGGCTACCGGCCCGTCTCGGGCGTCCGCGTGGGCGAGGACGTCGGCAGGGACGTGGGCAGGGACGTGGGCGTGGTCGGGTTGCGGACGGCCGCGGGCTGCACGGTGGGCCCGGTGTCGAGCCGGGCGCTGCCCGCTCCCGGGGTGCCGAGCACGGAACCGCCGAGCACGCCGCGGTCCTGCTGGGTCGGGGGTGCGCTGGAGGTGGCGGAGGGCAGGGCGACGAAGGCGATCGCGCCCAGTGCGAGCCCGGACACCGCGGTGGCGCTCACACGCATCCGCCTGCGCCCCTGGTGGGGGACCGGCGAGCCGAGACCCGCCGGGGTGACGTACCGGGTGGACTGGACCGCGGCGGCGTCGGGCATCCGCTCGGGCCGGAGCACGTGGACCAGCTCACCCTCGGGCGACATGGCCAGGCCGTGCGGCATGCCGGGGAGGTCGGTGTCCCGCGGGATCGAACCGAGCCTCGAGAGCAGTGAGGAGGGCGCCTGCGGCTCGTCGGCCGCCCGCAGCGCGGAGCGGACCTGCCCCTGGGCGACGACCTCGGCGGCGCACTCCCCGCAGCCGGCGACGTGGCGGGTGGCGCGGTCGTGGGCCGCGGCGGAGAGCTCGTTGTCGACGAAGGCCACCACCGCGTCCAGCGACAGATGGTCGATGCCCCAGTCCCGTCCGAACCTCCGAGAACGACCGAGTGCGTCGGTCATGCCACCGCTACCTCCCTCACCGTGCTCGAGTCACCCTCCAGGGCGCGCTGTCGCTCGATCGCCTGACGCAGCGCCGCGCGGCCCCGGTGGATCCTGCTCCTCACCGTACCCAGCTTCACCCCGAGGGTGGCGCCGATCTCCTCGTACGAGAGTCCCTCGACATCGCACAGCACGACCGCGGCCCGGAACTCCGGGGCCAGCTCGTCGAGCGCCGCCTGCAGCGTGGGGTCCAGGTGTGTGGCGGAGAACACGTCCTCCGGCTCGGGGCCGCCGCCGGGGAGCCGGTCGGTGTCCTCGGGCAGGCCCTCCATGCGCAGCCGGGCGCGGCGGCGGACCATGTCGAGGAACAGGTTCGTGGTGATGCGGTGGAGCCAGCCCTCGAACGTGCCGGGGCGGTAGTTGGCGAGGGACCGGAAGACCCGGATGAACGTCTCCTGGGTCAGGTCCTCGGCGTCGTGTGGGTTGCCCGTGAGCCGGTAGGCGAGTCGGTAGACCCGGTCCGCGTGCTCCCGGACGACCTCGTCCCAGCTCGGAGGCGTCCAGTCGGACCCCTCGCCGGGCACCGACGCACGCGAGCCCGCGTCGTCGAAACCCACGGTGGCCGGTCGGTCGGTCATGGGGGAGCGCACCTCCTGCGGCGGGTCGTGCCCTCCGTGTCAACGTCGGGCCGGCGGGGACGGTTCCCGGCCCGGCGCGGAACCGACGACCCCGGTCCCACGCCTCATACGGTGCCGGACTCCCGTGACAGGAGCGTGATAGTCGTCTGAGAAGAACCTGTGAAGGTCGACGACCAGTAAGTTCTGCAGCCATGCTGCTCGCGTTCCTCGCCGCGACGACCCGCGCCCGCGCCGTCGTGGAGATCGGCACCGGTTCCGGGGAGACCGGGCTCGCCCTCCTGCGCGGTATGGCGCCCGACGGCACGCTCACGACGATCGACGTCGATCCCGAGCTGCAGCGGGCGGCCCGGCGCACCTTCCTCGCGGCCGGGTACTCCCCCGGCCGGGTGCGCTTGATCAACGGGGTGGCCCCCGAGGTGCTGCCGCGGTTGACCGACGGCGGGTACGACCTGGTCGTGGCCCACGCGGCGGACGAGGACTACCTCGCCGAGGCGGTCCGGCTGCTGCGCCCCGGCGGCGTGGTCGCGCTGGCGGGCGGCGCGATCGAGCAGGACGACGAGCAGTGGGTCTCCACCGTCCTGCAGGACGGGACCCTGCTCGCGACTAGAGCGCGGTGACGCCCTTGCCCAACACCACGACGCCGCCCGGGCTGACCGTGTAGCGCGCTCGGTCGAGCGCGAGGTCCACGCCGATCAACGCGCCGTCGGGCACCACGACGTTCTTGTCCAGGATCGCCCGGCGCACCACCGCGCCCCGGCCGATCCGGGCGCCCGGCAGCACGACCGAGTCCGACACCTCCGCGCCGTTCTGCACCGTGACACCGGGGCTGATCGTGGACCGGCGCACGATCGCGCCGGAGATGATCGTGCCCGCGCCGACGATGGAGTCCTGCGCGATGCCGCCGTCGACGAACTTGGCGGGCGGCAGCGGCGGCGTGGCCGTGCGGATGGGCCAGCGCATGTTGTAGAGGTTGAAGATCGGGTGGATGCTCACCAGGTCGGTGTGCGAGTCGTAGTACGCGTCGATGGTCCCGACGTCTCGCCAGTAGCCGGAGTCCCGGTCCGTGGCCCCGGGCACGACGTTGTCGGCGAAGTCGTAGACGTGCGCGTCCCCGTCCTTGACCATGCGCGGGATGATGTCGCCGCCCATGTCGTGGTCCGAGTCGCCGTCCTCCGCGTCGGCGCGCAGGGAGTCGATCAGCGCGTCGGTGGTGAAGACGTAGTTGCCCATCGAGGCGAAGGTGACCTCGGGGTCGTCCGGCACGTGCGGCGGGTCGCTCGGCTTCTCCAGGAAGCCGACGATCTTGCCGTCGGCGTCCGAGTCGATGCAGCCGAAGGCCTTGGCCTCCATCCGCGGCACCCGGATGCCCGCGACCGTGACGCCCGCCCCCGTCGCGATGTGCTGGGCGATCATCTGGCTCGGGTCCATCCGGTACACGTGGTCGGCGCCGAAGACCGCGATGTAGTCCGGCTTCTCGTCGTAGACGAGGTTGAGGCTCTGGAAGATCGCGTCGGCGCTGCCGGTGTACCAGCGGCGGCCGAGCCGCTGCTGGGCGGGCACGGTGGTGATGTACTGCCCCAGCACACTCGACAGCCGCCACGTGGTCGAGATGTGCCGGTCGAGGCTGTGGGACTTGTACTGGGTCAACACGCAGATCTGGTGGACCCCGGCGTTGACCAGGTTGGACAGCACGAAGTCGACGAGCCGGTAGTTGCCGCCGAAGGGGACCGCGGGCTTCGCGCGGTCGGCGGTGAGGGGCCACAGGCGCTTGCCCTCGCCCCCGGCGAGGACGATGCCGAGGACGTTGGCGGGCATGCCGCCCGGGGCCAGCATCCGCGAGGAGGTCACACCGGGAACCCTAGTGGTCCGCGGGTGGTCCCGGCCATATGAAGGCGGGGTGTGGAGCGGGGCTTTCCCCGATAGCGTGTGCCCGCGTGCGAATCGGTCTGCTGACTCGGGAGTACCCCCCGGACGTCTACGGCGGCGCCGGGGTGCACGTCGCCCATCTGGTGCCCGCCCTGCGGGCGCTCGTGGAGGTGGACGTGCACTGCTTCGGCGCCCCGCGCGAGGGGGTGAACGCCTACCCGACGCCGGGTGGCCTGGCCGCCGCGAACCCTGCGCTGCAGACGTTGGGCACCGACCTGACCATGGTCGCCGGGCTCGGCGAGGCGGACATCGCGCACTCCCACACCTGGTACGCCAACATGGCGGGCCACCTGGCGAAGACGCTCTACGGCATCCCGCACGTCGTCACCGCCCACTCGCTGGAGCCGCGGCGGCCGTGGAAGGCCGAGCAGCTCGGCGGTGGCTACCGGCTCTCCTCGTGGGTGGAGCGGACCGCCTACGAGAGCGCCGACGCCGTGATCGCGGTCAGCGAGGGCATGCGCACGGACGTCCTCGACTGCTACCCCGCCCTCGACCCGACCCGGGTCCACGTGGTGCACAACGGGATCGACACCGACTTCTACCGGCCGGACCCCGGCCGGGAGGCGTTGGCGGCCAACGGGATCGACCCCGACCGGCCGAGCGTGGTGTTCGTCGGGCGGATCACGCGGCAGAAGGGGGTCGGGCACCTCGTCGCGGCCGCCCACCAGATCTCGCCGGAGGCCCAGGTCGTGCTCTGCGCCGGGGCCCCGGACACCCCGGAGATCGCGGAGGAGACCGAGAAGGCGGTCGGCGAGCTCGCCGCCGCGCGGCCCGGGGTGATCTGGGTCCGCCGGATGCTGGGGACGGCGGAGATCCGGCAGCTGTTGTCGGCCGCGAGCGTGTTCGTCTGCCCCTCGGTGTACGAGCCGCTGGGGATCGTGAACCTCGAGGCCATGGCGTGCGGGACCGCGGTCGTGGCCTCGGACGTGGGCGGGATCCCCGAGGTCGTCGAGGACGGCGTGACCGGGACGCTGGTGCACTACGACGAGCACGACACCGCGGCCTTCCAGCAGGGCCTGGCGGCGGCGGTGAACGCCGTCCTGGCGGACCCGGCGCGGGCCGAGGCGATGGGTGCGGCGGGTCGGGAGCGGGCGGTGCGGGAGTTCGCCTGGTCCACGGCGGCGGAGCGGACCGTGGAGATCTACCGGAGCCTCTGAGGCCCCGGCCCGCGAGTCACTTCGTGGCGCGCTGGCGGGCGCGGTGGGCGGCGACGGCCGAGCGGTTGGCGCAGGACGGGGAGCAGTAGCGGCGGGCGGCGTTGCGGGAGGTGTCGGCGAACACCTTGTCGCAGCCCTCCGCGGCGCAGCGGCCGTGCCGGTCCATCCCGTACTCGGAGACCAGCATGGCCAGCGCGAAGGCCGTGGTGGACCGCACCCGGTCCAGCACCGTGGCCGCGGGCGGGGAGTAGTGCAGGTGCCAGCCCTCGCCGTCGTGGCGGGTCAGGTGCGGTCCTATCTCGACGTCCGTGAGCAGCGCGTTCACCGCCGCCGCTGCGGTGTCGAGGTCGACGGCGTCGAACACGGTGCGCAGCCTGCCCGCCCAGCCCCGCAGCGCGGGCTCGACCGACGCGGGCGCGCGCCCGGCGAGGTACCCGTGCTCCACGAGGACGCGACGCAGCTCGTCCGGCGCGACCTCGCCGTCTCCGCGGGCGGGCGCGGTCACGGTGTTCACGAGCGCGACGGCAGCGCCGAGTGCGTCACTTCGGTAACCGATGAAGTCCACTGGCCTATTACACCTGCTACCCTCGAAGAGTAAGCCGTCAACGACGAACACATATTACCGAACGAGGGGGAGCGATGCGCTGCACACAGTGCGGCAGTCCGTCCGCGGAGGCGCGGACGATCTCGACACACCACACGTCCGAGGGGTGGGTGCGCTACCGGCGATGCGCGTGCGGAGGCGTGTCCATCGAGCTGGTCACGCTCGACGCGGCGCCCGCGCAGGAGCCGCTCCGGACGCAGGACCTGCATCCCGCCTGGGCCTGAGCCGTCGGAGCGGTCTCGATCGGTTCCCGGTGACCGCGGGCGCGTCCGTGCGCCCGCGGCGGGACCGGCGGTCGGTGGCGCGGGCGGTCAGCCCGTGGCGACCTTGAGCGCCTCGCCGAGGTTCTCCGCCTCTTCGGGGGTCATCTCGACGACGAGCCTGCCGCCGCCCTCGAGCGGGACCCGCATCACGATGCCCCGGCCCTCCTTGGTCACTTCCAGGGGTCCGTCGCCGGTCCGGGGCTTCATCGCCGCCATGTCCTGCTCCCTCCGTCTGTCTTGTCGTGCAGGGCGCCGATGCGCTGGGGAGCGCGCACAGGCGGGATGGTGGACCCATTCTTCCCCATCGCCGATCTCGACACGAAACCGGAGCGATCAATCGGGTGGCGTTCACGCAGCGCAACCGAGGGATCACATCAGTCCGGCATGGACCGGAAGCACGTGGCGACGTGGTCGTCGACCAACCCGGTCGCCTGCATCAACGCGTAGGCCGTGGTGGGTCCGACGAACCGGAAGCCGCGTCGCTTGAGCTCCTTGGCCATCGCCGTGGACTCCGGCGAGGTGGCCGGCACGTCGGCGAGCGTCGCGGGGCGGACGTGCCGTTCGGGCGCGAAGGACCACAGCAGCTCGTCCAGCGGGCGGTCCAGCTCCAGCACCGCCCGGGCGTTGGCGATCGTGGCGTCGATCTTCGCGCGGTTGCGGACGATCCCCGCGTCGGCCAGCAGCCGCTCCCGGTCGACCTCGCCGAACGCCGCGACGGTGGCGGGCTCGAAGTCCGCGAACGCGGCCCGGAAGTTCGTCCGCTTGCGCAGGATGACCAGCCAGGACAGCCCGGACTGGAAGGCCTCGAGGGACATCCGCTCGAACAGGTTCCGCTCCCCGCGCAGCGGGCGGCCCCACTCCTCGTCGTGGTAGACGACGTAGTCCGGCGCGGAGGTGGCCCACCCGCAGCGGGGCAGGACGTCGGAGTGGACGTCGGGCGCGGTCACGGCCGGGAGGCTACGCGCCGGCCCCGACACTCTCGGCCAACCGGGCGAGCCTGCGCAGCGACATCTGGAACCCCGCGGCCGCGACCGGCTTGACCAGCGGCCACGCGAGCGCGCCGAGCCTGCCGAACGGCAGCTCCAGGCCTTCGGTCCAGGTGAACCGGCAGCGGTCCTCGCCGTGCGCGGCGACCACGAACGAGCTGTCGCCGGTCACGACGAGCCCGGTGTGCCGGACGTCGACCCGGCCGCCGCCCTCCGGCGCTGGCTCGAAGGCGGTGATGGTCATGGTGTCGACGACGCCGACGTCCCCGATCCCCGTCACCGCCACGACGACGGACCCGGGCGTGCGGCCGTCACCCGACACCACCCGCACCCGGGTGGCGAGGATCCACTCGCGCTGCCGTTCCCAGTCGGTGACGATGTCCCACACGACGTGGGCGGGCGCGCCGACGTCCACGGACAGGACCAGGTCGCGACGGGCCCTCATGCGTCCCCCTCCCGGCTGCCGCGCGCCCGTTCGAGCTCGCGGACCCTCGAGGCCAGGACGTCCCGCTCGGCGGCGACGCGGTCCAGCTCCTCGGCCAGCCGGTCGAGGACCCAGTCCACCTCACCCATCCGATACCCGCGCAGGACCTGGCGGAACCGCAGGCCCCGGACGTCGTCGCCCAGGACCTCGTCCGCGGGCAGCCGGGTCGGCGTGGCGTCGGGGGCGAGCGGTGCCAGCTCCTCGCCCCGGCCGAAGACCAGGCTCGCGAGCACGAACACCACCGCCGCCACGACCGCGACGACGAGCAGGTAGATCAGCGCGGTCCCCACCGTCGCATCAGATCACGGGCGTGGGGACCGCGCGAGCGACGCGCGTCAGGCCACCTGGTCCCGGGCGGGCAGCATCTCCCGCATGGGCGGGCGCTCGGTGGGGTCCAGCTCGCGCGAGTTGGGCACCCACTCGCCGCCGACCTGCACGAACTGGGTGAGCGCGGCGCCGGTGTCCGGGAGCCCGGAGCGGCGCAGCGCGGTCGCGGTGATCTGCCGCGACATCACGCCCAGGTCCATCAGGTTGCGGTTGCGGTGCTTGCGCACGCCGAGGTTCACCTGGGCGATCGCGTCGAGGCCGAAGGACTGCACGGTGTCGAGCAGCAGCCCGATCTCCACGCCGTAGCTGGTCGCGAACGGCACGGACTCCAGCAGCTCGCGGGTGCCCGCGTACTCACCGCCGAGCGGCTGCACGATGCCGGCGAGCTCCGGGCGCAGCGCGGACAGCAGCGGACGCGCGACGAGCTCGGTGACCCTGCCGCCGCCGTGTTCCAGGGACTCCGCCTCGCTCACCTCCAGCCGCAGCGGGCGCCGGTAGAAGCCCTTCACCAGGTGCACGCCGTCGGCCAGCAGCAGCGGGCCGAGCAGCGAGGGCACGAAGGCCGGGTCGAAGTCGACGAGGTCGGAGTCGATGAAGCAGACGACGTCGCCGTCCGTGGCGGCGAGGGACCGCCACAGCACCTCGCCCTTGCCCGGAACGGGTTCCAGGTGGGTCACGACGTCGGTCCGCAGGGCGACCCGCGCCCCGTTCGCCCGCGCGATGGCAATGGTGTCGTCGGTGGACCCGGAGTCCATGACCAACAGGTCGTCCACCAGGGGGCGGTCGCCCTCGGTGAAAGGCTTGATGCCGGCGACGATCGCGCCGATCGTCGCCTCCTCGTTCAACGCCGGGAGCACGACCGAGACCTTGCGGCCGCGCTTGGCGGCCACGAGGTCCTCGACGGTCCAGTCCGGGGTCTGCCAGGTACGACGGGCGAACCAGTCCTCGGTGATGGGCTTCATGGCTCTCCTCGGGTCGGTCTCGGGCGTGGTCGACGCGTGGACATCTCAGGTCAACTCGATGGAGCGGTGTACCCGATTAGTTCTGGCTCCGATTACTGTGGAGGTATCTGTCGGTTACGGGGCCGTTAAGAGCCTCGTATTCGTTGCTCGGCGAGCGTAAAGTGGACTCTTAAACCATTCTTCCGGGTGATTCAGGCCAACGCTCGCACGGTCCGGGCGGGGACGCTCGTCCCTGTGATAGCCGCCACCATGTCGAGGACCCGCCGGGTCTGCGCCACCTCGTGCACGCGGAACACCCGGGCGCCCGCGGCGGCCGCCAGCGCGGTCGCGGCGAGGGTCCCCTCCAGGCGTTCCCCCACGGCCGCGTCGAGGGTCTCGCCCACGAAGTCCTTGTTCGACAGGGCCATGAGCACCGGCCATCCGGTGGCCACCAGCTCGTCGCACCGGCGGAGCAGCTCGAGTCCGTGCCAGGTGTTCTTGCCGAAGTCGTGGGTGGGGTCGATCAGGATGCCCGCGCGGGGCACGCCCAGCGCCAGGAGCCGTTCGGCCTGCGTGGTCGTCTCGGCGATCACGTCCGCCACGACGTCGGCGTACCGGACGCGGTGCGGACGCCGCCGCGGCACGGCCCCGCCGGTGTGCGAGCAGACGATCCCGACCCCGGTCTCGGCGGCGACCTCGGCGAGCGTGGGATCGGCGCCCTGCCAGGTGTCGTTGAGCAGGTCGGCGCCCTCCGCGACCGCCGCCCGACCGACGTCGCCGCGCCAGGTGTCCACACTGATCACGACGGCCGGGTGCCGTTCGCGCACCGCCGCCACGAAGGGCACGACCCGGCGGGTCTCCTCCGCGGCGTCGACCTCGGCGCCCGGGCCCGCCTTGACCCCGCCGATGTCGACGATGTCCGCGCCCTCGGCCACGGCGACGTCCACCCGGGCCAGGGCGGCGGCGTCGCTGAACGTGGCGCCCCGGTCGTAGAAGGAGTCCGGGGTGCGGTTGACGATCGCCATCACCAGGGCCCGGTCCTGCGCGGGTTCCCGGGTACCGAAGCGGAGTCTCACACCACCGATCGTGACACGTCGCAGGCCGCGAGCGCCTGGTCGACCGTCGTGGCGACCACGAGCCGGGTCAGCGGGGAGTGCTGGCTCGCGAAGCCGCCCTCGACGAGTCCGCCGACCCAGTCCAGCAGGCCGGTGTAGTGCCCGTCGGGATCGAGGACCACGACCGGCTTGTCGTGCAGGCCCAGCGAGCCCGAGGTCCAGACCTCGAACAGCTCCTCGCAGGTCCCGATGCCGCCGGGCAGCGCGAGGAACGCGTCGGCGTGGGCCTCCATGAGCGCCTTGCGCTCCCGCATGGTCTCGGTGACCAGCAGCTCGTCCGAGTCGTGGTCCGCCCACTCACGCTCGACCATCGACCGCGGGATGACACCCACGGTGCGCGCCCCGCCGCGCCGCGCGGCGAGCGCCACGGCACCCATCATCGACTTGCGGCCGCCGCCCGAGACGAGGCTCCAGCCGCGGGCCGCGATCGCCAGGCCCACCTCGGCGGCGAGGTCCAGATAGCGCTGCGGCACGCCGTCCGACGACCCGCAGTACACACAGACCGCGCTCAATGTGCCTCCTCCCACGCCCGGTAGGCCGCGTGCACGACGGCGACGGCGTCGTCGACGTCGTCGGTCAGGTGCAGCAGGTCCAGGTCCTTCTCGCTGATCTTGCCGCTCTCGAGCACCGGGCCTGCGATCCAGTCGTAGAGCCCCTTCCAGTACTCGGTGCCGAGCAGCACCACGGGGAACTTGGTGACCTTCTTGGTCTGGACGAGACACAGGGCCTCGAACAGCTCGTCGAACGTGCCGAAGCCGCCCGGCAGGCAGACGAAGGCCTGCGAGTACTTGACGAACATCGTCTTGCGCACGAAGAAGTAGCGGAAGTTGATGCCGAGGTCGACCCAGTCGTTGAGCCCCTGCTCGAAGGGCAGTTCGATGCCGAGCCCGACGGACAGCCCGCCCGCCTCCTGCGCCCCCTTGTTGACCGCCTCCATCGCACCCGGGCCACCGCCGGTGATCACGGCGTAGCCGGACTCGGCCAGCGCCGTGCCGAGGGCGCGGCCGAGCGCGTACTCGCGGTGGTCGCGTGGTGTCCGTGCGGACCCGAAGACGGTGACGGCGCGCGGCAGCCCGGCCAGCATGCCGAAGCCCTCGACGAACTCGGCCTGGATCCGCATCACGCGCCACGGGTCCGTGTGCACCCAGTCGCTCGGCCCCCGTGAGTCCAGCAGCCGCTGGTCGGTCGTGGTCGGCTCCTGGCGCTGGTCGCGTCGCAGCACGACCGGACCGCGGAGCTTCTCGTCCGGGCGGCCCCCGTTGACACTCATGGAGTCAGCGTACGGACGCCGGATGTCACGCCAGGAACGTGGTGAGAACCTCTGTGCAACGGGTGATGGCCGTGGTGTCGACGTGCTCGTCGCGGGTGTGCGCGAGGTTCGGGTCGCCGGGGCCGTAGTTGAGCGCGGGGATGCCGAGCGCGGCGAAGCGCGAGACGTCCGTCCAGCCGAACTTGGCCCGCGCGGTCGCCCCGGTGGCGGCCAGGAACTGCTGCGCCGCAGGCTTGTTCAGCCCCGGCAGGGCACCCGGGCTCGAGTCGGTGAGGGTCACGTCGAACCCGTCGAGGACCTCGCGGACGTGCTGCTCGGCCTGCCCCGCGGAGCGGTCGGGGGCGAACCGGAAGTTGATCGTGACGACGGCCTCGTCCGGCACCACGTTCCCGGCGACGCCACCGGCGATCCGGACCGCCTGCAGGCCCTCGCGGTACTCGCAGCCGTCGATGTCGACGCGCCGGGGCTCGTACTGCTCCAGGCGACGGAGGATCTCCCCCGCGTGGTGGATCGCGTTGTCCCCCAACCAGGATCGGGCGGAGTGAGCCCTCCTGCCGGAGGTCCGGACCTCGACGCGCAGCGTGCCCTGGCAGCCCGCCTCGACCTCGCCGTCCGTGGGCTCACCCAGGATCGCGAGGTCGGCGTCGAGCCAGTCGCGGTGGTTCCGCTCGATCCGGCCCAGCCCGTTACGGGTCGCCTCGATCTCCTCGCAGTCGTAGAACACGAGGGTGAGGTCGTGGCGGGGCTCGGCGAGGGTGGCGGCGAGGTGGAGGAAGACGGCGTCGCCCGCCTTCATGTCGCTGGTGCCGCAGCCGTAGAGCAGGTCGCCCTCGCGCCTGCTCGGCAGGTTGTCGGCGATCGGGACGGTGTCCAGGTGGCCGGCCAGCAGCACCCTGCTCGGCCGCCCGAGGTCCGTGCGGGCCAGCACCGCGTGCCCGTCCCGCTGCACCTCGAGGTGGGAGTGGACGCGCAGGCCCGCCTCGACGGCGTCGGCCAGCTTCTCCTCGTCGCCGGACACGCTCGGTACGTCCACCAGCGCGGCGGTGAGGTCGATCGGGTCCGCGGTCAGGTCCACGGGGTCACTGTTCCATCTCCTCGGTCCATCTCCTCGGCGAGGGCCGCGAGGCGCGGCAGCACCTCGTCCCGCCAGCCGGGGCCCATCCGGTCGAACGCGCCGCGCCCCCGCGTGTCGTCGAGGTCGAAGCCGCTGTGCTCGAGGATCAGCCGGGTGCCGCGGCCCTCCGGTGCCAGCGTCCAGTCGCCGTTGAAGGTGTAGACGAACCGTTCCTGCGACACGACCTCGGTCACCACGCACGAGACGTCGCCGAAACCGGGCATGGCGAGGGTGAACTCGTGCCCGACCTCGGCCTTCACATCCCCCGAGGCCCACCACCGCCCGATCTGCTCCGGGTCGGTGAGCGCCCGCCACACCGTCGCGGGCGGCGCGGCCACGAACTGGTCCACCGTCACCGCAGCGGTCAGATCGCCCTTCACAGGTCCTCCTCGTCGTCGGTCTCGCCCTCGACGAAGAGGGCCAGGTCACGCAGGGTGCGGCGCCAGTACCGCTCGAACGGCGCCAACCACTCGCCGATCTCCTCGAGCGGCTCGGGGGTGAGCCGATAGACCCGCTGCCGCCCCCGGGCCTCGTCCGCGACCAGCCCGCTCCTCCGCAGCACGGCGAGGTGCTCGGCGACCGCGGGCCTGCTCAACGCCCGCTCCCCCGCCGTGAACTCACCCGCGAGCTCCCCCGCCGTCCGCGGCCCCACCGCGAGCAGCTGCAGCAACTGCCGCCGCACCGGGTTCGCGAGAGCGAGGAAGACGTCGTCGGGCACGGGGTCGATGATGCGTCGGAGATCCCCGACATGTCAAGAATATCCGACGCGATGGCGCCCGTCGTGGTCCCCGCGCCGCCACGGCCGGACGTGCCGACCTGAGGTCGACCGCCGTCGGTGGCGCCCCCTCCCGCCGAGCCCTTGGCTGGTCGACGCACCGCAGCGACCGGCCCGCCGACCAGCGGCCACCGCCTGCTGCCCAGGCCCTCCCGCCGGCACCCTCCCTCTCTGAGCACCTTTGCACTGCCCGCTCCCGTGCGGGCGGCCCCGGATCCACCCAGACCCGCACCCGCGCGGGCAGAGCAAAGGCCCACGAACTCACCCCCCGTACCCACCCGCAGCGAAGCGGGCAGAGCAAAGCCCCACCGAGCCGGCCCGCCACCCACCCACCCACCCAGACCCGCACCCACGCGGGCAGAGCAAAGGCCCACGAACTCACCCCCCGCACCCACCCGCAGCGAAGCGGGCAGGGCAAAGGTGTCCAGCAAGCCACCCCCGAACCCCCGGCTGCGGCCACGGCACGACAGTTGTCCACAGGTCTTCCCAGTTGTCCACAGGACGAGCCGGAATCGGCCGCACTCCCGCCTCGCGGGCTGATGCTGGAGCCATGACCGACACCGACACCATCACCGACCCACCCGGCCCATTGAACGTCTCCGGACTCGTCCGCGCCGTGCGGCGACGCGCCGACCTGAGCCAGCGCGAGCTCGCGGACCGCGCCGGGGTCGCGAAGACGACGGTCGAGCGCATCGAGGCGCAGCGAGTCGTGCCGACGCTCCGCGGTCTCGAGAAGCTCCTGAGCGTCGCCGACCTGGCGCTGGTCGCCACCGACCAGCAGTACCGGCTGGTCCAGCCGATGCTCGACGTCCCCGGCGGGGGCCTGCTCGACGGGGCCGGGCGCCGCTACCCGGCCCATTCCGACGTCGTGCTGCTCGCCGACGGCGGCCGCCGGAGCTGGTGGGGCGGCAAGTACGGGCTCGCGCGCCCGCCCGAGACCTACCACCGCAGCCGCGGGTACCGCGAGGCCATGCGGAAGTACTCGCAGTGGGACGTGGGGCGCCCCCGACACCGGGGCACGAGGCCGCCGCTGACGCCCGAGCAGTGGCTGCGCCGCTACCCGGAGGACCAGTGAGCCGCGCCCGCCGATTACATTCGACGCCCGTGAGCACCGAGTTCCGCACCGATCCCGCCTCCGGCACCGGCCTGGCCACCGTCACGGCCGACGGCACCGTCCTCGACGTCTGGTACCCCGCCCCCGCGCTGGGCACCGACGCGCCGGACACCGCCGCCGACCTCGAGCCACTGGCGGGCTCCGACACCGACCGCGGTGTCGAGCTGCGGGTCGTCCGCACCGAGATCGGCTCGCTCGCGGACAAGCCGGTCGACGCCGCGGACGTCTACCTGCGGCTGCACCTGCTGTCCGGGCGGCACGTCGCGCCGCACGAGGTGAGCCTGGAGGGGCAGTTCGGGCTGCTCGCGAACGTCGCCTGGACGAACTTCGGGCCGTGCGCGGTCCCCGGCTTCGAGCTGGTCCGGGCCAAGCTCCGCACCCGCGGCGCGGTCACGGTCTACGGCGTGGACAAGTTCCCGCGGATGGTCGACTACGTGGTCCCCTCCGGCGTCCGGATCGCCGACGCCGACCGCGTGCGGCTGGGCGCGCACCTCGCCGAGGGCACCACCGTGATGCACGAGGGCTTCGTGAACTTCAACGCAGGGACCCTCGGGTCGTCGATGGTCGAGGGGCGGATCTCGGCGGGCGTCGTGGTCGGGAACGGGTCGGACGTCGGCGGCGGCGCCTCGATCATGGGCACCCTGTCCGGCGGCGGCACCGCGGTGATCGCGATCGGCGAGCGTTGCCTCCTCGGCGCGAACGCGGGCATCGGCATCTCGCTGGGCGACGACTGCGTGGTCGAGGCGGGCCTCTACGTCACCGCGGGCACCAAGGTCACCCTGCCGGACGGGAGCACCACCTCGGCGCGGACCCTCTCCGGTCAGAGCGGCCTGTTGCTGCGCCGCAACAGCGTCTCCGGCGCGGTCGAGGCGCTGCCCCGTACCGGAGACGGCATCGCGCTCAACGAGATGCTCCACGCCAACTGAGCGGCCGCGCGCGCCCGGTGAGGCCACTGGGGACGAACGCGTTCATCTCGGTGAAGTACCGTCGCGGCCCGTGTCCGCCCCAGCTCTCCCGTCGAACGGCCCCACCTTGATCACCGAGACCGACCTGCCCGCGCCGGTGACCGCCGCGCCACAGGACTCCCCCGTCCACCACGTCCGCGCCGCGCTGGACCTCCGGCTGCGCGCCCTGCTCTCCCACGACCCGGGGACGCGGGAGGGCACCGAGC
>NZ_JACBXB010000469.1 GCF_013870575.1 Pseudonocardia pini | reverse complement strand
GCGACCCCGGTGCTGCCGACGGCGTAGACGAGGTGGTCGTAGTCCAGGGCCTCGCCCGTGTCGAGCTCGACCCGGCGCAAGGCCGTGTCGATGCGGGTGGCGCCCGCGACGACCAGCCGGATGCCCTCCCCCAGCAGCGTGCCGTACTCGACGGTCGCGCCGCGGCTCCCCGCCACGAGCTGGTGCAGCCGGATCCGCTCGACGAACTCGGGGCGCGGGTTGACCAGGGTGATGTCGAGATCGTCCCGGACCCGCAGGCGGTTGGCGGCGAGGGTGCCCGCGTACCCCCCACCGACGACGACGACCCTGGCGACCTTCGTGCTGTTCTGTGCGCTCATGCCCCCGTGACACCGCAGCCGGCGAGAACGTGACGCGACGTGACGCCCGTCACTCCACGGGGACGGCGCTCAGCGGCCCGGGGTGCAGATGCAGCCGCGGTCGTGGTGCTTGGCCAGCGTCGCGGTGCAGAACCGGACGTCGAGCGGACCGTGCTCGGACCACAGGTGCACGCACGCCAGGCAGCGCGCGCCCTCGTCCTGCGCCTCGTCCGCGGCGACCTGGTCCGGCGACTCGACCGTGACGCCGTTCAGCCCGGTCATCGGGCGGGGATCGGGCTGGTGGTGGTGATCGGGACCGATGTCATGCCGGTCGTTCCGTCCCCCGGGCGGCGAGCCGCCCGGCATGGCCGTTCACCGGAGACGACTGCGGGCCGAACGCCCGCGTACAGGGATGCTCCCGGTACCCACGACCCTACGCGGCCCGGTGCCGTGGCACATCCGCCGCTGCTGTGGGAGCGTGGAGGGACGCCGCGGATCCGTGCGGCGAGGTGCCACCCCGGACCCCGGTGATGCTGCGAGGCGAAGCGGTGGTGGACCCGATCATGTCCGACAGTGTCCGGGCCGCTGCGGTGGCCACTCCCGCCGCTCAGGAGTACGCCGAGCTCCGCGGGCTCGTCAAGGGAGCCGGGCTGCTGCGCCGCCGCTACCGCTTCTACGCGGTGACGATGTCGGTCAACCTGCTGGCCTTCGTGGGCGGCTGGGTCGCGTTCGTCTTCATCGGGGACTCGTGGTGGCAGCTGCCGCTGGCGGCCTTCCTCGCGGTCGTGTTCGCCCAGCTGTCCTTCATCGGCCACGACGCGGGCCACCGGCAGATCCTCCGCGGGCGCACCGCCAACGACGTGGTCGGGATCGTCCACGCCGGACTGGTCGGGCTGAGCTACAGCACCTGGGTCGACCAGCACAACCGCCACCACGCCCACCCGAACGACGCCCACCGCGACCCGGACGTGGACATCGCCGTGCTCGCGTTCACCCGGGAGCAGGCCCGCGAGAAGCGGGGACCGCTGCGGTGGGTCGCCGCGCACCAGGCGGTGCTGTTCTTCCCGCTGCTCCTGCTGGAGGCCTTCAGCCTGCACGTGTCGAGCGTGTCCCGGCTGCGGGCGATGGGCGTGCGGACCCACCGCGTCGAGGCGCTGCTGCTGGCGGCGCACTTCGCCGTGTACCTGACCGCGGTGTTCCTCGTGCTCTCCCCGCTGGTCGGGGTCGCGTTCATCCTCGTGCACCAGTGCCTGTGGGGTCTCTACATGGGCTGCTCGTTCGCCCCGGGACACAAGGGGATGCCCGTCCTGGAGGAGGGCGAGAACCCCGGGTTCCTCCGCCGCCAGGTCGTGACCACGCGCAACATCCGCGGCGGGCGCGGGGTGAGCTGGGTCCTGGGTGGACTGAACTACCAGATCGAGCACCACCTCTTCCCCTCGATGGCCCGGCCCGACCTGCGGCTCGTCCAACCCATCGTCCGCGACTTCTGCGCCCGACACGCGATCGACTACGCCGAGTCCGGCTGGCTGCGGACCTACGGCCACGTCCTCGCCCACCTCCACGAGACCAGCGCCCCGCTCCGGGCCGCACCGCAACCCGCCTAGAACCCCGCCCTCCGGCTCGCCCTGCAGACCCGTGAGCAGCACATCCGGCGGGAGAAGGCCACGTCGAACATCTGCACGGCGCAGGTGCTGCTCGCCGTCGTCGCCGCCTGCTACGCGGTCTACCACGGGCCCTCCGGCCTGGAGCGGATCGCGCGCCGGACCCACCGCCTGGCCGCCATCCTGGCCGCCGGGCTGCGCGGCGGGGGCGTGGAGGTCGTGCACGAGGACTTCTTCGACACCGTGGTGGCACGCGTGCCGGGTCGGGCGGACCGGATCGCCGACGCCGCGCACGTCGCAGGGATCGCGGTCCGGCGGATCTCCGACGCCGAGCTGGGGCTGGCCTGTTCGGAGCTCACGACCGTGGCCCACCTGGAGGCGCTGTTCACGGCGTTCGGGGTGACCGCGGACGTCGCCGCGCTCGACGCCGCCACCGCGGACGCCCTGCCCACCGCGCTGCGCCGCGAGTCGGAGTTCCTCACCCACCCGACCTTCCACGAGCACCGCTCCGAGACCGCGCTCATGCGCTGGCTGCGCCGTCTCGCCGACGCCGACCTGGCACTCGACCGCACGATGATCCCGCTGGGCTCGTGCACGATGAAGCTCAACGCCACCGCGGAGATGGAGCCGATCACCTGGCCCGAGTTCGCGGACCTGCACCCCTTCGCGCCCGCCGCGGACACCGAGGGGACGCGCGAGCTGATCGCGCAGCTCGAGCGCTGGCTCGCCGAGCTGACCGGCTATGCGGCGGTGTCCGTGCAGCCCAACGCCGGCAGCCAGGGCGAGCTCGCCGGGCTGCTCGCGATCGCGGCGTACCACCGGTCCCGCGGCGAGCAGCGCGACGTGTGCCTGATCCCGTCGAGCGCGCACGGGACCAACGCCGCGTCGGCGGTGATGGCCGGGATGCGGGTGGTCGTGGTGGCCACGGACGCACTCGGGAACGTCGACCTGGAGGACCTCAGGGCGAAGATCGCCCAGCACGGGTCCGCGCTGGCCGCGCTGATGATCACCTACCCGTCCACGCACGGGGTGTACGAGGTCGACGTCCGCGAGGTCTGCGCCGCGGTGCACGAGGCAGGCGGGCAGGTCTACGTCGACGGCGCCAACCTCAACGCGCTGGTCGGGCTCGCGCGCCCGGGGGCGTTCGGCGGCGACGTCAGCCACCTGAACCTGCACAAGACCTTCTGCATCCCGCACGGCGGCGGCGGACCGGGCGTCG
Source organism: Pseudonocardia pini (assembly GCF_013870575.1). Taxonomy (GTDB): domain Bacteria; phylum Actinomycetota; class Actinomycetes; order Mycobacteriales; family Pseudonocardiaceae; genus Pseudonocardia; species Pseudonocardia pini. The sequence goes on along the minus strand of NZ_JACBXB010000469.1, from coordinate 1,253 downwards.
GCCCGGTGGCCGTCGCGGAGCACCTCGCGCCGTTCCTGCCGGGGCGGGGTGTGGTCGGCGCGGTCTCGGCCGCACCGTACGGCAGCCCCGGCGTGCTGCCGATCTCGTGGGCGTACATCCGGATGATGGGGGTCGAAGGGCTGCGCCGGGCGACCCTGACGGCCGTGGCTGCGGCCAACTACGTCGCCGCGCGGCTCGGGGAGCACTACCCGGTGCTCTACGCGGGCCGGGACGGAGCCGTCGCGCACGAGTGCATCCTCGACCTGCGCGGGATCACCAAGGACTCCGGAGTGACGGTCGACGACGTCGCCAAGCGGCTCGCCGACTACGGCATGCACGCCCCCACGATGTCCTTCCCCGTCGCGGGCACGCTCATGGTCGAGCCGACCGAGAGCGAGGACCTCGCCGAGATCGACCGGTTCGTCGACGCCATGATCGGCATCCGCGCCGAGATCGCGCGGGTGGCGGCAGGGGAGTGGCCGGTGGAGGACAACCCGCTGCGGGGCGCGCCGCACACCGCGGCCTGCCTGGTGGACAAGTGGGACCACCCCTACCCGCGCGACCTCGCGGCCTACCCGATGATGATGGTCGGCTCCGCAAGCTTCGCCTCCGCGGGCGGCACCCCCGGGGTGCACGACCGCAAGGTCTGGCCGCCGGTGCGGCGGATCGACCAGGCGCACGGGGACCGCAACCTGGTCTGCTCCTGCCGGCCCATCGAGGCCTACAGCTCCTGACCCGCATGAGCGAACGGCACTCTCGCTCATACCTAGTGAGCGAGAGTGCCGTTCGCTCAGTGGGTTCGGGGGGCGGACAGGGACTCGGCGAGGGCGAGGAGGCGGGTGCGGAGCGGGGCGGCGCGGTCGGCGAAGGCCTGCTGGGCGTGCACGTACTCGGCACGACCCTCGGGGGTCTCGATCCGGACGGGCTCGTAGCCGCGGTCGGCCAGGTCGTACGGGCTGGCGCGCATGTCCAGCTCGCGGACCTCGGCGGCCAGGGCGAAGCAGTCCCCCAGCAGCTCGGCGGGTGTGGCCGGGAGCAGCTTGTACGCCCACTTGTAGAGATCCATCGTCGCGTGCAGACAGCCCGGCTGCTCCAACGCCACCTGGTCCTCCCGACGCGGCTGCAGCCGGTTCAGGGGGCGGGCGGCGGTGGTGAAGAAGCGGAACGCGTCGTGGTGGGTGCAGCCGATCGGCAGCGCCTCCACCACGGCGTCCGTGCCCTCGGCGCCGAGCCGCAGCGGCACCGCGCCGTGC
>NZ_JACBXB010000468.1 GCF_013870575.1 Pseudonocardia pini | reverse complement strand
CTCGGCGACGACCCGGTCGGCGGGCAGGTGGGCCGTGCCGGTCGGCACCTCGACGGTGAGCACCGTGCCGATCCCGGGTGTGCTCTGTGCGGAGATCGTCCCGCCGTGCAGGCCGACGAGCTCGCGCACCATCGCGAGCCCGATCCCACTGCCCTCGGCCGACCGGGACCGCACCCCGGTGACCCGGTGGAAGCGCTCGAACAGCCGCGGCATCTCGCTCTCGCCGACGCCGACGCCGGTGTCCGCCACCGTGAGCCGCACCGCGCCCGCGGTCTCGCGCAGCTCCACCCGGACGCTGCCGTCGAAGGTGAACTTGAGCGCGTTGGACAGCAGGTTGAGGACGATCTTCTCCCAGCTGTCCCGGTCCACGTGGACGGGACCGGACAGCGGCGGGCAGTCGACGACGAACTCGAGACCGGCGTGCTCGACGGCGGAGCGGAAGGCGCCCGCGAGCTCGGCGGTGAGCCGCGCGAGGTCCACCGGCGCGAACCGCGCGTCGATCCGGCCCGCCTGCAGCCGGGAGTAGTCGAGCAGGCTGTTGACCAGCTTGCCCAGGCGCAACCCGTTGCGGTGCACCACGTCGAGCTCGGTCCGCAGTCGGTCGCCGTCGACCGGGCCGGGGTCGGCCTCGCGGCGCAGGTCCTCGACCGGACCCATGATCAGGGTGAGCGGGGTGCGGAACTCGTGCGAGACGTTGGAGAAGAAGTCCGTCTTCGCCCGGTCCAGCTCGGCGAGCGCCTCGGCCCGCGTCCGTTCGGTCTCGTACGCGCGGGCGTTGAGCAGGCCGGAGGCGATCTGCGCGCCGAGCAGCTCCAGGAAGCCGCGGTAGCCGTCGTCGAGGGCGCGGTACGGGTTCAGCCCGGCGACCACGAACCCGGCGACCGAGCCGTCCTGCGCCGCGCCCAGGGGCAGCACGATGGCCTGCTGCGGGGCCCGGTCCCAGGGCCCGGACGGGGGGTCGGCGGGCAGGTCGTCGACGACGACGGCGCGGCCGTCGAGCACGTCCGGGACGGACCACGGGTGGTCCTGCGGGAGGACCTCGGGCGCCGCCACGGAGCCCGGTCCGACGCCCGCCGCGCAGGCGAGCCGGGCCGACCCGCACGCGTCGAGCAGGTAGACCGCGGCGAAGGGGAGGTCGCGGCTGCTGCTCCCGAGCTGCTCCCCGACGGCCTCGATGACCTCCTGCTCGGAGCGGGCCGAGGTCAACGCGGACGACAGTCCACGGAGGATGGACATCCGCCGCTCGGACAGCACGCGGTCGGTGTTCTCGGTGACCACGCAGAGGAAGCCGGAGACGACGCCCTCCTCGTCGGCGAGCGGGCTGTAGGAGAAGGTGTGGTAGGTCTCCTCCGGGTAGCCGCTGCGCTCGAGCAGCAGGAGCAGGTCCTCGTCCCAGGTCGCCTCGCCCGAGGCCAGCACGGACTCGATCCGGGGGCCGATGTCCGGCCAGATCTCCGCCCACACCTCGCGGGCGGGCCTGCCCAGCGCCCAAGGGTGCTTGGCGCGCAACGTGTCCCGCTGGTAGGCGTCGTTGTAGAAGAACGCGAGCTCGGGCCCCCAGCCCATCCACATCGAGAAGCGCGAGCCGAGCAGGATCCGGACCACCCCGCGCAGCGTCGCGGGCCAGGTCTCGGGCGGACCGACCGACGTGGAGGCCCAGTCCCATGCCGCCATCACCCGGCCCAGCTCGCCGCCCCGGGCGAACGGGCTGCCCGGGTCCTCGGGCGGACGGGACATCGAGGCTCCAGTTCTCCTCCGGTGAGCCGGGCCGGCCCGCGGGCAGCGTAACGGCGCCCGGCGGACGCGGCCACGCGCGCGGCGAGCCCGGGCGCCCCGATTCGACCCGACCGGGCGGACGCTGTTGACTACCGGTCCAGCGTGGGGGAGGACACACCGTGAGTCTCGTGCCCAGAGCGGTCGTCGTGCCGTGCACCGATCTCGCCCGTGACCTGCTGCCGTTCGTGCAGACGGGGATCAAGGGCCTCGACGAGCTCCGCGACCGGGCCGCGCAGCGGGTCCGCAGACGAACGGCCCCGCACAGCCCGGTCGGATTCGTGCTGGTGGGCACGGGCTCCGGCCTGCGACACTTGATGGACAGGTGCGTCGGGTCATGGAGGGGGCACGATGTTCGCACCGCACTCCTCGGCTCCGCTGCACGAGAGATCCCGCTACCGCGCCGCGGCGGACTGCGCACTCAGGCGGTACCCGGGCCCGATCGGTGAGCTGATCCACCGGGAGCTCACCTCCCACGCCGAACTCGGCTGCGGCGTGTCCGACCCCGCGGCCCTGATCCCGCGCCTCGCCCGCGCCATCCTGCGCCCGGCGCCGCGGGCCGCCGCGGCGGAGCCGACCACCGTCCGGGCGGCACGGGTGGCGGACTGATCGAACGCACGTCAGGCTGCACGGCGTGAAGCGCGCGCAGGCGAAGGCCGCACTCGTCCGACTGGCCGTCGTCGCGGAACGCGTGCTCGGCCGGGTCGTGATCCTCGTCGTGCTGGTCCGGGGCAACCGCAGGCCGCTGGTCCTGCCGTTCATCGGGCACGGGTCGACCGAGCGCGTCCGGATCGGCGCGCGGGTCGCGATGGGCCATCCCGACGCCGTCACCGAGGACGATCCCGCCCCCGGCCCGCGTTCGCGCAGGCAGATCCTCCTGGCGAGCCTGAGCCGGTTCTTCACCATCGAGCTGCCCAAGGCGCGCGTGGAGATCCGCACGCCGTCCGGGGTCCAGCAGGTCCGGGCGGACGTCGAGGGCTATGTGGACGCCGTCGTCGAGGGGCCCGGGCTGGAGCCCGGCTGGCAGGAGGCCGAGCTGACCCTGGAGGACGGGACGGCGGCGCGGGCGAAGGTGCTGGTCGTCGATCCGCGGGCGGACGTGGCGCTGGTCAGCGACGTGGACGACACCATCCTCGAGACCGGCCTCGGGCGTGGGCTGACCTTCCTGCGGGCCACGCTGCTGACCGAGACCGCGGACCGGGCCCCGCTGCCCGGCGCGGCCGCGCTGTACCAGGCGCTGGTGACGCCGTCGTCGGGCGTCCCCAGGCCGGTCTTCTACGTCTCGACGAGCCCGTGGAACCTGCACGGCACGCTGCTGGAGTTCATCGCGCTGCGCGCCTTCCCGCTCGGCCCGCTGCTGCTCACGGACTGGGGCCCGGGGCACGGCAACCTGTTCCGGATCGGCGCCCACGAACACAAGACCGGCCTGATCACCCGCATCCTCGACGAGCACCCGGGCCTCGGGCTGGTCCTCGTCGGCGACACCGGCCAGCTCGACCCGGAGATCTACGCCGCGGTGGCGGAGGCGCAGCCGGACCGCATCCGGGCCGTGTACGTGCGCCGGGCCGCACCGTGGAACCCGCGGCGGGACGCCCAGGTCCGCGCGTTGGCGGCACGGGTGACCGCGTTGGGGGTGCCGATGCTCGCGGTCGCCGACAGCACGGAGATCGCCGAGCACGCGGCGTCGATCGGGCTACTCGACCCGGCGGACGTCCGCACGGTCCGCGCCGAGACCAGCGGGGCCCGACCCGCCGGAGGTCTCGCGGCGACCCCCTGAGCCGTCGTGGGTTCCGCCTCAGGACTCGTCCCTGTGCTGCCAGGCGTGGATGCGGTCCTCGGCGCGCCGCACCCCGGCGAGCCGCTGGACGGCGGCCACGACCTCGGGCTCTGCGCGATGCTCGGCGACGGCGCGCTCCGCCGCGGCGAGCTCGCGGGCGGCCGAGGTCTCGGCCGCGTTCCCGTCGAGGTCGATGCCGCTGAGCTCCTTGCCCTGAAGACCGTCGGTGGGGCTGCCGACCCCGCGCTCGTCGGCGTAGGGGCTGTCACCGCGCACCCGGCCGGTGAACCGGCCCCACGACCCGACGATCAGCAGGATGCCGCCGACCACCAGGCTGAACACCACGTTCGACATCCGGAACGCCAGCAGGTTGAGGTCCGAGTTCAGGACCAGCACGTTCGCGATGCCGGAGAGCATGAACAGCGCCCCGACGACGACCGCGACGGTCGAGGACAACCGGCCGCCGCGGATGCCCGCGGCGATGAGGATCCCGCCGAACACCACCGAGATCACCGACAGCAGGCCGTTGGACGACAGACCCAGCACGGGCTGGCCCTCGGTGGAGAAGAACTCGAGGCTCTGCACGAAGCCGAGCACGGCGAACACCCACAGGCCGAGCCCGATGACCACCGAGCCCACCCGGTGCAGGAGGTCGACTCGGCTCGCTGTGGGGGCCTGGGACTCGTCTCGACCGCTCATGGTGTTCCTCCTCTACCGAGACGTGCGCGTCACGGTGCCGACAATCGCGCCATACCTTGTTCAACCAGGATGGGCCCGGCCGGCGGCGCGCGCCACTCGAACCACCGGCCCCACGCTCTAGGCTGATCGGCGTGACCTCCCCGGC
>NZ_JACBXB010000467.1 GCF_013870575.1 Pseudonocardia pini | reverse complement strand
CGAGGCCGGCCAGCAGGTCGCGCTGCATGCCCGTCACGTAGTCGACGGCGTCCTCGACGTCGGTCCCGACGACCATGGGCTCGGTCAGCGAGGTGAACCCGACGTCGGTGAACCCCGCCGCGGAGAGCAGCGGGGAGAGCCGCTCCGGCTCGCCGAAGGACCACATCCCGGGGGCCGGTGGCGGCAGCGGACGGCTCCCGGACAGGACCCGGCGGAACGCGGGCATCCACTCCTGCCGCTCGTAGGGCTGCCAGACGAGCAGCGCGAGCCTGCCGCCGGGACGCAGCGCGTGGGCGAGGTTCGCGAAGGCCGCCGCGGGATCGTCGAAGAACATCACGCCGTTGCGGCTGATCACGAGGTCGGCGGCGGGCAGGGGATGGACCTGGACGTCGGCCTGGAGGAACCGCGCCCGCGAGACGCCCGCCGCCGCGGCGCGCTCGCGGGCCAGCCGCAGCATCCGCGAGGACAGGTCCACACCGAGGGCGGAGTGGGCCCGCCGCGCCATGTCCCGGGTGGTGCGCCCGTTGCCGCAGCCGACGTCGATCACCCGGTCGGTGTACCCGGGAGCCGCCGCCGCCACGAGGAAGGGCTGGTAGCGGCTGATCCCGCGGTCGAAGCGGTCCGCGTTCACGGCCCAGAAGTCGCCGCTCGGCCCGTCCCACGCCCGGGCCTGCTCCAGGTTCGCTCCCACCACCCGAGCCTCCCACTAGGCTGGTCGTGGAGGGGAGGCCACCGTGCGGGACGAGGAGCTGGTCGTCGAGTTCGCGCTGACCCGGCTGGACAACCCCGGGCTCGACCTGGAGGAGATCGCCGCGCTGGTGGTCCACCGCGTCGGGCCGGAGCACATGGTCGAGTTCGCGGCGCAGAACCTGGCCGACCGGGGCGAGCTGCGCGGCGCGTTGTTCGAGGCCGCCGTCGAGCACGTCATGCGGGTGGTGCTGACGCTGCGGGACGCTCAGGACTGAAGGTCGACCTCCGGCAGCGGGCCGAGGGAGGCGAAGGCGGACAGGTGGGGCGTGAGGTCGCCGCGTTCGGTCCAGGCCCGCAGCTGCGCCGCCGAGCGCCTGCCCATCACCGCCCTGGCCAGGTCGAAGTCCGAGGCGCGCAGCACCACGGGGGCCTCGGCGACCGTCCCCGCAGGCGTCCAGGTCCAGGTCTGGCCCACGAGCGCCACCGACGGGCCCGCGGGCAGCTTCGCGGCGACGCGTTCGGTGAACCGGTCCCGGATGGCGTGCAGCCCGGGCGTGTCCTCGGCCCCCGGCGTGCGCAGGGCGCCGCGCAGGTCCTGCTCGTGGATGATCACGTCCGCCAGCGGCCGCGGGCCCCGCTCGCGCATCCACTGCCGCAGTGGCTCCGCCACCTTGCGCCACTCGGCGACGAGCTGGGGGACACCGCGGTCCCTGCGGCGGGCGACCTGGGCGGCGGTCCAGGCGTCGTTGTGGTCCTGCGGCTCGTCGCCCGCGATCACGTCCGAGCCCAGGCCGACCATGTGCGAGAACAGCTCGAGCACCGTCCACTCCGGGCAGGCGGGCACCCGCACCGCCGTGTCCGGTGCGCCCGAGACGAGCTCGATGACGCGCTCCTGCGCCAGGGTCCACTCCACGACCGGATCCATGCCGTCACCGAACCACATGTCGAGATCCGTCGCCGGGCTCCGACCAGCCGACATGGACTTCACACGGCACTGCACCGAGATCGTCGGGCAGACCGCGCAGCTGGTGCGCGAGGTGTCCGGCACGGACCTGCGGGCCCCGGTGCCCGGCTGTCCCGGCTGGACACTGGGGATGCTGCTGCGGCACATCGGGGCGGGGCACCGGTGGGCCGAGGAGATCGTGCGCACCCGGGCCCAGGACTTCCTCGACGACACCGACCTGCGCGTCCTGGAGGGCGACGACTCCGGGCCCGTTCCCGACCTCGTGCCGGGGGCCGAGGCCCTGGCGGCGACCCTGCGCGCCGCGGGTCCGGACGCCGAGGTCTGGGTCCCGTTCCACTACCGCCACACCGCCTTCTACGCCCGGCGCTTCGCCTTCGAGACCCTCGTGCACCGCGTCGACGCGACCCAGGCGGCGGGGCTGCCCGTGACCGCGGCCCCCGAGGTCGTCGCCGCCGCGCTCGACGAGTGGATGGAGCTCGACGCGCTGCCCGCCCACTTCGCGCTGGAGCCGGCCAAGCGCGAGGTGCTCGGCGTCGGACGCACCCTGGCCCTCGAGGCGACCGACACCGGCGACGCGTGGTCCGTCGACCTGACGGGGGAGGAGATCCGGTGGCGTCGCGGCACCGGGCCTGCCGCCGTGACGGTCCGCGGGCCGCTCACCGAGCTCCTCCTGCTCGTCTACCGCCGCCGTTCGGCCGACGGGCCGGCGGTGTCCGGCGATCGGGCCCTGCTGCAGCTCTGGTCGTCGCACGTCGCGTTCGCCTGATCGGACCGATTTGTGGGTCCGTTCGGCGCTCGGTGTCGACCGGTGGCGGTGCGCGCGTAGCCCGGGTCCCCGTGTGGGCGTTGGAGGAGTGCGCGGTCACGCTCGGTGTGTCACCTAGAGTGACTCAGCGATCACGGAACGAAGCAGGGGAGTGGCTGTGGGCACACGGCGGTTCGGGACCTGGAACGGCACCCGCCGGGCGGTCGTCGCGACGGTGGTGGCCGCCGTCGGGTTGGGTGGGGCGCTGGTCGCGGGCCCCGCGTTCGCCGAGGCGCCCGCCGCCGCGGCCGCGCACGCCGAGCCGCTGGTGCCCGGCACGCCCTGCTCCTTCTCGGCGCGGTCCTGCGTGGACCTCGAGTCACAGCAGGCCTGGCTGATCGAGAACGGGAACGTCGTCCGAGGCCCGGTCAAGATCGCCTCGGGCGGCAACGGGCAGGAGACGCCCGTGGGCCACTCCCTGCGGGTGTACCGCAAGGAGCAGAACCACCTCAGCCAGGAGTCCCGGCTGCCGAACGGCGACCCGGCTCCCATGCCGTGGTCGGTGTTCTTCGAAGACGGCGGCATCGCGTTCCACGCCGGCAGCCCGGAACGCTCGTCGGCGGGCTGCATCCACCTGGAGCCCGCGGACGCCGAGGCCTGGTTCCAGTTCCTGCAGATCGGGGACATGGTGCAGGTCGTGAAGGCGTCGGAGGAGATGGCCGCGCGCAACCCGCAACCGCCCCCCGCCCCCGCCTGACCCGGAGCCCCGCCCGCAGCGCAGGCGGGGCTCTTCGTGCTTGACAGTGGATACCAACACTCTCCACTATTGGAGAGCAACGATATCCACTACTCGGAGGAGCGCGCGATGGCACGGACCGACGGCGGACGGACCACCCACCGGCACGAGGGCGAGCTCGTCGTCTTCCTGATCGGCATGACGATCAACCGGTGGTGGCGGATCGACCAGTGGCTCCCCACGTTCCTGGCCATGCCGCGGATGCTGAGGGAGCTGGCCACGGACAAGGAGTCGGGAATGCTCGGCTTCCGACTGACCCTCGAGGCGGGCGGGCCGACGGTGATCCAGTACTGGGACTCGGTGGACAAGCTCTACGCCTACGCGTCCGACCGGGCGGCGCAGCACCGCCCGGCCTGGACGGCCTTCAACCAGCGGGCCCGTCAGGCACCCGGGGTGGTCGGGGTGTGGCACGAGACGTACCTGGTCGACCGGGCCGAGAGCGTCTACGTGGGCACCCCGGAGCTCGGGCTGGCCAAGGCGACCGAGCGGGTCCCCGTCACCACCCGTTCGAACGCCGCCCGGCAGCGCATGGACGCCGCGGGGACACGTTAGGCAGGTCTAACATCATCGGCGTGGGGACCATGACACCCGCCGTCGAGGACTACCTCAAGACGATCTTCCTGCTGTCGACCCGCGGGGAGGTCGTGACCACCGGGCTGCTCGCGAAGGAACTGCAGGTGTCCTCGCCGTCGGTGTCGGCCATGGTGAAGCGGCTGGCGGACGGCGAGCTGGTCCGGCGTGGGCGCGCCCTCACCCTCACCGACCAGGGGGAGAGGGAGGCGCTGCGGGTCGTCCGCAGGCACCGGCTCCTGGAGACGTTCCTCGTCAAGGCGTTGGACATGCCGTGGGACGAGGTGCACGAGGAGGCCGAGCAGCTCGAGCACGCGCTGAGCGACCGGCTCGAGGCCCGGATCGACGCCGCGCTCGGCCACCCCACCCACGACCCGCACGGCGACCCCATCCCGAGCAGCGCGGGCAGCCACGACGAGAGCTGGGGCCAGCCGCTCACCTCGGCGCCGGACGGCTGCCGGTTCCGCATCGAGCGGGTCTCCGACCGGCAGTCCGACGCGCTGCGCTACCTCGGCGACCGCGGGCTGCGGCCGGGCGTGGTGATCGAGGTCGAGCAGCAGGACCCGTACGGCGGACCGCGCTGGATCCGGGTGGCGGGCGAGCGGGTCGCGCTCGCGCCCATGCTGACCGG
>NZ_JACBXB010000466.1 GCF_013870575.1 Pseudonocardia pini | reverse complement strand
CTCCGGCTGCCGGTGTGGGGCGGCCTGCTGGGCGCCGACCGGGTCGACCCGGCGGAGTGGGAGGGCACGCCGTGGGACCGGGACGAGCTCACGCCCGAGGTCGACAAGGAGGTCTGGGGGCGACCGGCCGTCACGACCGTCACCACCGTCACCGCCGCGGCGGCCCCGGAGCCCGCGCCCGCCCCGCCCCCCGCGCCGAGCTCGCTGAACCGCAGCCTCGAGCAGCACTTCGTCTACAACGCCTTCAGCACGATCGCCTCACTGATGCGCACGGACCCGAAGCAGGCCCGTGAGCTGCTGCTCGGCTTCGCGGACCTGTCCCGCACCGCGGACCGGGTCGGCACGCCCGAGATCCCGCTGGCGGACGAGCTCGCGGCCGTCAAGGCCTACCTCGCGATCGAGAAGGCCCGGTTCGGGAGGCGGCTCGAGCAGAGCCTGACCGTCGCCGACGGGCTCGACGACGTCGTCGTCGCCCCGCTGCAGGTCCTGGTCGCCGTGCGGGACACCGTGCAGAAGGGGATCGAGCCGCGGCCCGAGGGCGGGCGGCTCGACGTGACCGCGGGGCCCGACGGGGCGGGCGGGGCCGTGGTGGAGGTCGTGGACGTGGGGCACACCACCACCCGGGTGGTCCTGCACGCGCCGGCGTCCACGTCCGTGTGAACGACATGTGAAGACCCGGACCGCTGACCGGCGCCGGTCTCCGCACCCGATCTCCGAAACGCTACGGTTCGCCCCATGCTCGGCCTGCCCGCGGGTGCACGCGCCTGCCTGTTCGACCTCGACGGCGTCCTGACCGACACCGCGAGTGTGCACGCCACGGCGTGGAAGACGATGTTCGACGAGTACCTCGAGAAGCGCGACGGCCCCGGCTACCGGCCGTTCGACGTGGCCGCGGACTACGGGCCCTACGTCGACGGCAAGCCCCGCCTCGAGGGCACCCGGAGCTTCTTCGCCTCCCGGGGGATCGACCTTCCCGAGGGGAGCCCGGACGACTCGGCCGACACCGAGTCCCTGTGGGGTCTCTCGACGCGGAAGAACGACCTCGTCCAGGTCGTGATCCGGGAGCAGGGCGTCGAGGTGTACCCCGCGTCGCGGCCCTACCTGGAGGCGGTGCGCGCGGCGGGCATGAGGACCGCGGTCGTGTCGTCCTCGGCCAACGCCGAGCAGGTGCTCGCCGTGGCCGGGCTGACCGATTTGATCGACCACCGGGTCGACGGCGTGACCGCCCGCGAGCGCGGTCTGCCCGGCAAGCCGAACCCGGACACGTTCCTCGCGGCGGCCGCCGACCTCGGCGTCCCGAAGGAGGAGGCGGTCGTGTACGAGGACGCGCTCTCGGGTGTCCAGGCCGGGCACGCCGGGAACTTCGGCCTGGTGATCGGGGTGGACCGGCTCGACCACGCGCAGGCACTCCGCGCGCACGGCGCGGACATCGTGGTGAAGGACCTGCAGGAACTGTTGGAGGACAAGTGAAGCCGGACGCGGGCCGCACGTTCGCGGTCGAGCCCTGGGTCGTGCGGGAGCCGACCCTCGACATCGCCGCGATGGGGCAGACGGAGTCGGTCTTCGCGCTGTCCAACGGGCACATCGGGCTGCGCGGGAACCTCGACGAGGGCGACCCGCACCACCTGCCCGGGACCTACCTGAACTCGTTCTACGAGGTGCGGCCGCTGCCGTACGCCGAGGGCGGCTACGGCTACCCGGAGTCCGGTCAGACGATCATCAACGTCACCAACGGCAAGCTGATCCGGCTGCTCGTGGACGACGAGCCGTTCGACCTGCGCTACGGCAAGCTGCGGCGGCACGAGCGGGTGCTCGACCTGCGGGCGGGCACGCTGACCCGCGAGGTCGAGTGGGAGTCCCCGGCCGGGCGCGTGGTCCGGGTGCGCAGCAAGCGGCTCGTCTCGCTGACCCAGCGGGCGATCGCGGCCATCTGCTACGAGGTCGAGGTGCTCGACGAGCCCGCGCTGCTCGTCGTGCAGTCCGAGCTCGTCGCGAACGAGCAGCTGCCCACCCGCGGCGGGGACGACCCGCGGCTGGAGGCGGCGCTGACCAACGCGCTGCAGTCCGAGATGTTCCGCGCCGACGAGGCCGGGGCCACGCTCGTGCACAGCACGCGCAAGTCCGAGCTGCGGGTCGCGGCCTCGATGGACCACGAGGTCCACGGGCCGGAGGGCATCAAGATCACCTCCGACGCCACCGAGGACGCGGGCAGCACCACGATCATCGGGCGGGTCACGCCGGGCGAGACCCTCAAGGTGATCAAGTACCTGGCCTACGGCTGGTCCTCGCAGCGCAGCCTGCCCGCCGTGTACGACCAGGTCCGGGCCGCCTCGGCCGCCGCGCGGTACACCGGCTGGGAGGGCCTGCTCAAGGAGCAGGAGGCGTACCTGGACGACTTCTGGGAGACCGCGGACGTCGAGATCGACGGGGACGCGGAGCTCCAGCAGGCCGTCCGGCTCGCCACGTTCCACGTCCTGCAGGCGGGCGCCCGCGCGGAGCGCCGGTGCATCTCGGCCAAGGGGCTCACCGCCGACGGCTACGACGGCCACACCTTCTGGGACACCGAGACCTTCTGCCTCCAGGTGCTCTCCTTCCTGGCCCCCGACGCCGCCGCCGACGCCCTGCGCTGGCGGCAGTCGATCCTGCCGTCGGCGTTCGAGCGGGCGGAGCAGCTGGGCCTGGCCGGCGCGGCGTTCCCGTGGCGCACGATCCGTGGCGAGGAGTGCTCCGGGTACTGGCCGGCGGGCACCGCGGCGTTCCACATCAACGCCGACATCGCGGACGCCGTCCGCAGGCACGTCGCCGCGACCGGGGACACCCAGTTCGAGCTGGAGGTCGGGCTGGAGATCCTGGTCGCCACCGCGCGGCTGTGGCGCTCGCTCGGCCACCACGACTCCGAGGGCGAGTTCCGGATCGACGGCGTGACCGGCCCGGACGAGTACTCGGCGATCGTGGACAACAACGTCTACACGAACCTCATGGCGCAGCTGAACCTCCGCTACGCCGCGGAGGTGGCCGCCAAGCACCCGCGCAGCGCGGCCAAGCTGGGCGTGAACTCCGAGGAGATGGCGAGCTGGCGGGACGCCGCCTCGTCGATGCGCATCCCGTACGACGACCGGCTCAAGGTCCACCCGCAGTCCGAGGGCTTCACCAGCCACAAGGTGTGGGACTTCGAGAACACCCCCGCGGACACCTACCCGCTGCTGCTGCACTACCCCTACTTCGACCTGTACCGCAAGCAGGTGATCAAGCAGGCCGACCTGGTGCTGGCGATGCAGCTGCGCCCGGACGCCTTCACCCCGGACCAGATGCGCCGCAACTTCGCGTACTACGAGGGGATCACCGTCCGGGACTCGTCGCTGTCGGCCTGCACGCAGTCGATGGTCGCCGCGCGGACCGGGCACCTCGACCTGGCCTACGACTACCTGGCCGAGGCCGCCCTGATCGACCTCAACGACCTGGCCGGGAACACCGACCACGGCATGCACATCGCGTCCATGGCGGGCACCTGGGTCTCGATCACCACGGGTCTCGGCGGCATGACGTGCGACGCGACCGGGCTGGCCTTCGCTCCCGTCCTGCCGTCCGCGCTGTCGCGGCTCTCGTTCGGGCTGCGCTGGCAGGGTCGTCAGATCCGGATCACGGTCACCCAGGACCAGGTGGAGTACACGCTGGTCAGCGGCCCGCCGATGCGGCTGCGGCACCACGGCGAGCCGGTCGCGCTGGCCGAGGAGCCCGAGGTCCGTCCCCTGCCGAGCCCGCCCACGGTGGACCCGGTGGAGCAGCCCTACGGCCGCGCCCCCCGACAGCGCCAGCACGGCGGCTGACCCTTCTCCCACCGGCGGCACTCTCGTGCGGACCTCCCGCACGAGGGTGCCGTTCGTGCGTTCGGGGCCACTCACCCGTTGAGCATTCGCTCAAGATGCTGCTAGCGTCTTCGTTGAGCGATCGCTCAACGAAGGGGGAGGCATGCGGCTGTACGTCGAGACGACGATCGCGGCGCCCGTCGCGGAGGTGTGGGAGCGGTCCCAGGCGCCCGACCTGCACCAGCGCTGGGACCTGCGCTTCCAGCGCATCGAGTACCTCCCACGGGAGCCCGGCGAGCCGCAGCACTTCCGGTACGCCACCGCGGGTGTGGCGGGCGAGGGGGTGAGCACGGGGGAGCGGTCCCGGCCGGACGGCTCGGCGACCTCGTCGCTCGGCTTCTCCTCGCCGAGCCCGCTCTCGCCGATCCGGCGCGGCGCGGGCTACTGGCGCTACACCCCGGTCGAACACGGCACCCGGTTCGTGACCGGCTACGACTACACCGCCCGCGGCCCGTTCGACGCCGTGGTGCGGCCGCTGATGGGGTGGGCCACCGCCTGGTCGTTCGACCGGCTGCGGCTGTGGGTCGAGCGGGGGACC
>NZ_JACBXB010000465.1 GCF_013870575.1 Pseudonocardia pini | reverse complement strand
CGGCGTGCCGCCCGGCGCGCAGTGCCGCGTCCGTGCGGTCGAGCGAGACCGCGTACCGCTCGGCCACCAGCGAGGCCCGGACGTCGTCGAACCACGGGGTCTCGATCGCCGCGAAGGGCTGCCCCCGCCACAGGTCCAACGCCCGGCGGTAGAGCTCGGGATCGTCCGCCGCGCGGGCTCGGCCGACCAGGTGCCGGAACTCGTGGAGGTCCACGCTGAGCGGCTCGGCCGCGAGGAGGTACCCGCCCGTCGCGCGGGTGAGCGGCACACCGGGCAGCAGCGGGCGCAGCCGCGACACGTAGGCCGACAGGGTGTTCCGGGCGCGGTGCGGCGGCCGTCCGGCCCACACCCGCTCGATCAGGTCGTCGGCGGCGACCGGGCGGCCCACCTCGACGAGCAGCGCGGCCAGGACGTGTCGCTGCCGGGCGTGGCCGACGTCGACCGGACGCCCGTCGACCAGCACCTCGATCTCGCCCAGCAGCCGGAACCGCACTCGGTCGGCGGACATCAGCCGGGCAGGTCGAGGGCGGGGTTGCGGTCGAAGAAGCCGCTGGGTTTGAGCTGGAAACCCACCGCGTCCACGGGCATGACCGGCCAGTCCTCCACGCGGGGGACGTGGTGGATGCCGAAGACGTACCAGAGCACCACGTCGACGTCCTCCAGCGAGCGGTCCTCGGCGGTCCAGACCGGCAGGCCGTCGTCCTCCGTGGACTGGACGACGAACTCGCCGCAGGGCCATTGCTCGTCGCGCGCGTAGGGCGTGACCCACAGGCTGTGGCCGATCGCCTGCGCCCGACGGAACACGGGCGAGGACTCGTCGATCATCGCGGGGATCGCCGCGCCGGGTACGAGGGTGTAGGCGGTGGGGGCGCCGAGGGCGTTGCGCCGCTCCGGGTTGGTCACCTTCCAGACCCGCTGCGTCTCCCACGACACGTCCTGGATCGCGTCCAGCTCGCTGCGCAGCGGGACGGTGCGTTGGCGCAGCGCGAGCCCGGAGGGGTTGTCCGGGCCGAGCGGGACCTGCTCGGTCTCGCTCATCACGACGGTGTTCCGCTCGCCGTCGACGTCCATGTCCAGCCGCGCCACGATGAAGTGCTGGTGGATGGGGGCGTAGGTCTGCCGGTCCACGACCGTGCCGTACGGCGGCGGGTCGCCCTGGAACGGGGTGGTGACCATGATCCCGGTGGCCCGGACCTCGCACTCGATCCGGCCGTCCAGGTAGAGGCGCCAGTAGACCAGGTACTCGTAGTTGGCCACCGTGACGTGCGAGGACACCACCAGCCGGCGGGAGCGTCGGACCTCGGCACCGGTGCGGCCGTCGACGTGCTTCCAGGCCACGCCGTCGTCCTCCTCGTGGATGCAGACGGCGTTGCGGATCTCCACCGGCTCGCCGGCGGAGTCGTTCACGACGGCGTCGAGGTAGCGGATCTCGCCGAGGCAGTCGCAGCCCAGCTCGAGCGAGGTCGTCATGAAGCCCAGGCCCCACTCGCCGATGTCGAAGGCGGTGCGGTCCGCGTGCTCGGGGGTGGGGTCGCGGTAGGGGACCACCATCTCCGCGAAGCTCATCCGGTGGGCGACCGGGCGCTCGTC
Source organism: Pseudonocardia pini (assembly GCF_013870575.1). GTDB lineage: Bacteria > Actinomycetota > Actinomycetes > Mycobacteriales > Pseudonocardiaceae > Pseudonocardia > Pseudonocardia pini. Next base: position 2,816 of record NZ_JACBXB010000465.1, on the reverse strand, counting down.
CCACCGCACCTGGTGCAGCACGAGCCCCTCGCGGGGGGTGAAGCCCACCCGAAGGTTCCAGTTCGCCCAGCTCAGCGCATGTCCGTCGAGCTCGAACGAGACCCCCGCGGGCTGGTGGACGTGCAGCGGTCTCAGCGGCTCGCGGGTGGGCAGGCCCGCGTACTCGGCGGTGACCTCGGGGCGGCCGGGATCGCCGCGGTCCACGATCTCGAGCAGCTCCATCGTGTTCAGGTCGACGAGGATCTTCAGGCCCGCGACGGGGTGGGCGTACGGGTTGCCCTCGGGGGTGGCGCGCAGCCAGACGTCGCACCAGCCGACCCGCCCCGGGTGGGGCGCGTTCCCGCCGTAGGTCCAGACGTCGACCAGAGCCAGCGACGGGTCGGTGATCCCGCGCCCGCGCAACGCCTCGACGACGGCGGGGTGGGCCCGCATGGCGTCGTCGCAGTCGTGCCACTCGTCCACGGTCACGTGCGGCTGCACCCCGGGCACGACGGCCCAGTCCAGCACCGCGCCGGTGGTCAGCGAGACCACCCCGACGACGACCTCGCCGCTCTCCAGGTGCCACACCGTGGCCCGTGCCTCGCGGAGCACCGGATGCCCGGGCCGGTGCCCGGCGACGACGTCCTTCGGCGGCTCGACGAGCGCGATCGTCGCGATCCGCCACTCCGGCCTGCTCACGCCGCGCTCGCGCAGGATCGCGGCGGCGGCGCGGATCTCGTCGGCGGACAGGGGATCGAGGGGGTGGGTCACGAAACGTGAGTCTGGCGCCTGCTCCGAGCAGGGAACAAGGGCGCAAACCTGCCGAAACCGTTGCGTGGTGAGCTACGGTCCCAGCACTTCCGGGGAGGGGGGACCAGAGATGGCCCTGCAGGAACGCGGTTCGTTCCGCGCCGAGATCTTCCGCCGCAAACCCGTCACCGCACCCACCGAGGGGGGCCACGGGGGCCTCGTCCGAATGATCGGGACCTTCCGGCTCACGATGTTCGGCATCGGCGCCACCGTCGGGACCGGCGTCTTCTTCGTGATGCACGAGGCGGTGCCGCTGGCGGGGCCCGCGGTGATCGTCGCGTTCGTGATCGCGGGGATCGCGGCGGGCCTGTCGGCACTCTGCTACGCCGAGATGGCGAGCGCCGTGCCGGTCTCCGGCTCCACGTACTCCTACGCGTACGCGACCATGGGCGAGATCATCGCGATGGTCGTCGCGGCCTGTCTGCTGCTCGAGTACGGCGTCTCGACGGCCGCGGTGGCGGTCGGCTGGTCCGGCTACCTCAACGAGCTGCTGGAGAACCTGGTCGGCTGGCGGTTCCCCGAGGCGCTGTCCGGCTCGTTCGTCGAGGGCGGGTTCATCAACCTCCCCGCGGTGCTGCTGGTGGCCCTCTGCGCGTTCCTGCTGATCCGCGGGGCCAGCGAGTCGGCCACGATCAACGCGATCATGGTCGTCATCAAGATCGGTGTGCTGCTGCTGTTCGCCGCGGTGGCCTTCACCGCGTTCGACTCGAACAACTTCGCGGACTTCGCGCCCGAGGGCGCCGCGGGCATCACCGCGGCGGCGGGCACGATCTTCTTCACGTTCATCGGGCTCGACGCGGTCTCCACCGCGGGCGACGAGGTGAAGGACCCGCAGCGGACCATGCCGCGGGCGATCATCGGGGCGCTGATCGCCGTCATCGCGCTGTACGTGCTGGTCGCGGTGGCCGCGCTCGGGACCCAGCCGTGGACGGCGTTCTCCGATCCGGAGCAGGGCGAGGCGGGCCTGTCGCGGATCCTGGAGAACGTCACGGGCACCGCCTGGCCGGGCACGGTGCTGGCCGCGGGCGCGGTGATCTCGATCTTCTCGGTGACCCTGGTGGTGATGTACGGGCAGACCCGCATCCTGTTCGCGATGGGCCGGGACGGCATGCTGCCCAAGGCCTTCTCGAAGGTGAACCCGAAGACCCAGACCCCGGTGACGAACACCGTGGTCGTCGCGATCGTCGTGGGGCTGGCCGCCGCGTTCGTCCCGCTCGACGAGCTGTGGGACCTCGTCTCGATCGGCACCCTGATCGCGTTCATCGCGGTGAGCGTCGGGGTGATCGTGCTCCGCCGGACCCGGCCCGACCTGCCCCGCGGGTTCAAGGTGCCCGGCTACCCCGTCACGCCGGTGCTGTCGGTGCTGGTCTGCGGGTACGTGCTGTCCGGCCTGCACTGGACCACGTACCTGTGGTTCCTCCTGTGGCTCGCGATCGTGCTGGCCTTCTACCTGCTGTGGGGGCGGAAGCACTCGGCGCTCCGGGACGAGTCGTGACCGTCCTCGTCGGGTTCCGGCCGGGGGAGTCGAGCGCCGACGCGCTGGCCCTCGGCACGGTCCTCGCCCGCTCGGCCGGGCAGCCGCTCGCGCTCGGGGCCGTGGTGCCGCAGGCCTGGCCCGCGCCGTCGATGGCCCGCATCGACGCCGAGTACGTCGGCTGGTCCGCCGAGCACGCCTCGGAGGCCCTCGAGCGGGCGCGGGCCCAGGTCGCCCCGGACGTCCCGGTGACCTGTCACCGGGTCGCGGGCCGCTCGGTGTCCTCGGCCGTCCTGGAGCTCGCGAAGGACCTCGGCGCCTCGGTCATCGTGCTCGGTTCGGCGCCGGAGACCGCGCTGGGCCGGATCACCGTCGGCTCGGCGGCGAACCAGCTCGCGCACTCGTCGGAGGTGCCGCTGGCGCTGGCCACCCGCGGGTTCGCCCCGGCGGCCGACGCCCGGATCACCCGGGTGACGTGCGCGTTCGGGGGCACCGCGGACGGGCGGAGGAACGGTCTCCTCGGGCTCGGACACGATGGACACAGGGGTCTCCT
>NZ_JACBXB010000464.1 GCF_013870575.1 Pseudonocardia pini | reverse complement strand
GATCGAGGCCGCGAGCCGCGAGGCCGAGTCGGCCTTCGGCGACGGGACCGTGTTCCTCGAGCAGGCCGTGGTGAACCCGCGGCACATCGAGGTGCAGATCCTGGCGGACGGCGAGGGCAACGTCTCGCACCTCTACGAGCGGGACTGCTCGGTGCAGCGGCGGCACCAGAAGGTCGTCGAGATCGCGCCCGCGCCGAACCTGGACCCGGACCTGCGCGCGCAGATCTGCGCCGACGCCGTGAAGTTCGCCAAGGCCATCGGCTACGTCAACGCGGGGACGGTCGAGTTCCTCGTCGACGAGCGCGGCAACCACGTCTTCATCGAGATGAACCCGCGCATCCAGGTCGAGCACACGGTGACCGAGCAGGTCACCGACCGTGACCTGGTCATCGCGCAGCTGCGCATCGCCTCCGGGCTCACGCTGCCCGAGCTGCACCTCACGCAGGACGAGGTGACGATCTCCGGTGCGGCGCTGCAGTGCCGCGTCACCACCGAGGACCCGGCCAACGGCTTCCGCCCGGACACCGGCGTGATCGGCGCCTACCGCTCGCCGGGCGGCCCGGGCGTGCGGCTCGACGGCGGCACGGTGCACACCGGCGCCGAGGTCAGCGCGCACTTCGACTCGATGCTGGTCAAGCTCACCTGCCACGGCCACGACTTCCCCAACGCCGTGCGCCGCGCGCGCCGGGCGATCGCGGAGTTCCGGATCCGCGGCGTGTCCACGAACCTCCCGTTCCTCGCCGCGGTGCTCGACGACCCGGACTTCGCGGCCGGGCACATCACCACGAGCTTCATCGAGGAGCGGCCGGAGCTGCTCAAGGCCCGCCCGTCCGCCGACCGCGGCTCGCGGATGCTCGCGTACCTGGCCGAGACCACGGTGAACAAGCCGAACGGTCCACGCCCCGAGGTCGTCGAGCCCGTCGACAAGTTGCCGGCGGTGGACCTGAACGCGCCCGCGCCGGACGGCTCCGCGCAGCTGCTCCGTGAGGTCGGCCCGGAGGAGTTCGCGCGCCGGCTGCGCGCCCAGACCGCCGTCGCGGTCACCGACACCACGTTCCGGGACGCCCACCAGTCCCTGCTGGCCACCCGGATCCGCACCCGGGACCTGCTCGCGGTGGCGCCGTACGTCGCGCGGACGGCGCCGGAGCTGCTGTCGCTCGAGTGCTGGGGCGGGGCGACGTACGACGTCGCGCTGCGGTTCCTCGCCGAGGACCCGTGGGACCGGTTGGCCGCATTGAAGGCGGCCGTGCCGAACATCTGCACGCAGATGCTGCTGCGCGGCCGCAACACCGTCGGCTACACGCCGTACCCGACCGAGGTGACGGACGCGTTCGTCGCCGAGGCCGCCGAGACCGGGATGGACATCTTCCGGATCTTCGACGCGCTCAACGACGTCTCCCAGATGCGGCCGGCGATCGACGCGGTGCGGGCCACCGGGACCGCGGTGGCGGAGGTCGCGCTCTGCTACACCGCGGACCTGTCCGACCCGGCCGAGGAGCTCTACACCCTCGACTACTACCTGCGGCTCGCCGAGCAGATCGTGGACGCGGGCGCGCACGTGCTGGCGATCAAGGACATGGCCGGGCTGCTGCGGCCGCCCGCGGCCCGCACGCTCGTCACCGCGCTTCGGGAGCGGTTCGACCTGCCTGTTCATCTGCACACGCACGACACCGCGGGCGGGCAGCTCGCGACGTTGGTCGCGGCGATCGACGCCGGGGTGGACGCCGTCGACGGCGCCGTCGCCTCCATGGCCGGGACGACCTCGCAGCCGTCGCTGTCCGCACTGGTCGCGGCCACGGACCACACTCCGCGCTCGACGGGTCTGTCGTTGCAGGCCGTGGGTGACCTCGAGCCGTACTGGGAGGCGGTGCGGAAGGTCTACGCGCCGTTCGAGTCCGGGCTCGCCTCGCCGACCGGGCGCGTCTACCACCACGAGATCCCCGGGGGGCAGCTGTCCAACCTGCGGCAGCAGGCCATCGCGCTGGGGCTGGGGGACCGGTTCGAGCTGATCGAGGACTGCTACGCCGCCGCGGACCGGATGCTGGGTCGCCTGGTGAAGGTGACGCCGTCGTCGAAGGTCGTGGGGGACCTGGCGCTGCACCTGGTCGGCGCCGGGGTGACCGCGGCGGACTTCGAGTCGGACCCGGGCAAGTTCGACGTCCCGGACTCGGTGATCGGGTTCCTGCGCGGCGAGCTCGGCGAGCCGCCCGGGGGGTGGCCCGAGCCCTTCCGGACCCGTGCGCTGGAGGGCCGGTCGCCGGAGGCCGAGCACCCGGAGCTGACGATCGAGGACCGCCGCGGGCTGCGGGACGACACCCGCCGCACGCTCAACCGGTTGCTGTTCCCCGGCCCGACGAAGGACCACGACGCCCATCGGGAGTCCTACGGCGACACGAGTGTGCTGTCGTCCAAGGACTTCTTCTACGGGCTGGAGCAGGACCTCGAGCACACCGTGACGCTGGAGCAGGGCGTCACGCTGCTGATCGAGCTGGAGGCGATCGGGGACGCGGACGAGCGCGGCTACCGCTCCGTGCTGACGACGCTGAACGGGCAGCTGCGGCCGGTGTCGGTGCGCGACCAGGCGGTGCAGACGGACGTCAAGGCGGCCGAGCGGGCCGACCGGGGCGACGACCACCACGTCGCCGCGCCGTTCGGCGGGGTGGTGACGCTGCAGGTCGCCGAGGGCGACTCGGTGTCCGCGGGCCAGACCGTCGCGACGATCGAGGCGATGAAGATGGAGGCGAGCATCTCCGCGCAGCGTGCGGGGACGGTCGCCCGGCTCGCGATCGGGAAGGTGCAGCAGGTCGAGGGCGGCGACCTGCTCCTGGAGATCGAGTAGTCGTGAGTGCCGGCTCCGGCGGCCGTCGCCACCCACCGGGGATGGGAGGGTGAACCGGTGACGCGGATCATCGCCGGGGCGGCGGGCGGGCGGCGGTTGGCCGTGCCCTCGGAGGGGACGCGGCCGACGTCGGACCGGGTGCGGGAGGCGTTGTTCTCGTCCCTGGAGCACGACCCCGGGCTCTCCGGCGCGGTCGTGCTGGACCTCTGTGCGGGGTCCGGCGCGCTCGGGCTGGAGGCGCTGTCCCGCGGGGCCGCGCACGCCACGTTCGTCGAGATGGACAAGCGGGCGGTGGCGGTGCTGCGGAAGAACGTCGCCGTCGTCGGGCTCGGCGGGGACGTGCGCTACGGGCCGGCCGGGACCGTGCTGGAGACCGCGCCGCCGCGTGCCCACGACCTGGTGCTCGTCGACCCGCCGTACGCAGAGCCGGAGGCGGCGATCGCCCGCTGGCTGCACACCGGCCTGCGGACGGGCTGGATCGCGCCCGACGCCGTCGTGGTCGTCGAGCGGGCCCGGTCGCGGGAGCCTTTCCCGTGGCCGGAGGGGGTCGAGGCGCTGCGTGAGCGTCGTTACGGGGACACCGTGATCCACGTGGGTGGCTGTTACGGTCCGCTCATGCCTGGTGAGGCCCCAATGACGGGACACGAGCAATGAGGCGCGCGGTCTGCCCCGGATCGTTCGACCCCGTGACCCTCGGCCATCTCGACGTGATCGAGCGGGCCGCGAACCTCTTCGACGAGGTCGTGGTCGCGGTCCTGATCAACAAGAAGAAGCAGGGCCTGTTCGCGGTCGAGGAACGGATCGCGATGCTGGAGGAGGTCACCTCCGACCTGCCGAACGTCCGCGCCGACTCCTTCCACGGCCTGCTCGTCGACTACTGCCGCGACCACGACGTCAAGGCGATCGTGAAGGGCCTGCGGGCGGTCACGGACTTCGACTACGAGCTGCAGATGGCGCAGATGAACCAGCGACTGTCCGGTGTGGACACGCTGTTCATGTCGACCAGCCCGGAGTACAGCTTCGTGTCCAGCTCGCTGGTGAAGGAGGTCGCGACCTACGGGGGGGACGTGGCCCACCTGCTGCCGCCCAGCGTGCACCGTCAGCTGCTCGACCGGATCGCCGAGCGGGCCTGATACCCACTCGGCGGGTGGATCATGCACGGCTCACCCGGATGGAACTTGACACGCCCTGGGGATCGCGAATACGGCCCACCCGGCCGGCCCGGTGAGAGGATCGCCGACGTGTACAGGGTCTTCGAGTCACTCGACGCGTTGGTGACCGTCGTCGAGGAGGCGCGCGGCGTCCCCATGACGTCCAACTGCGTGGTCCCCCGCGGCGACGTGCTCGACCTGCTCGACGACGTCCGGGAGGCGATCCCCGGCGAGCTCGACGACGCGCAGGACGTCCTCGACCGCCGGGACGAGATCGTCGGGGACGCCGAACGCGAGGCCGAGGAGACCCGTTCCGCCGCGACCACGGAGTCCGAGGAGCTGCTCGCCGACGCCCGGGCCGAGGCCGAGCGGCTGGTCGCCGAGGCGCGCGAGGTGGCCGAGCGGACGCTCGCCGAGTCCC
>NZ_JACBXB010000463.1 GCF_013870575.1 Pseudonocardia pini | reverse complement strand
CCCGGTCCGCCGCGCTCAACGGGCTCACGGTGCACGCCGAGGCGCTGAGCTGGTGCGACGTAGCGGGTGACTGGGACCTCGTCCTGGCCGCGGACGTGCTCTACGGGCACCGCAACGTCGTCGAGCTGGGCGAGGTGCTCCCCCGCCTCGCCCCGCAGGTGTGGCTGACCGACCCCGGCCGCCCACTGGCCGCGGAGTTCCTCGCCGCGGCCCGCCCGACCTGGACCCACACCGCCGCGCCCACCGACCGCTCCGGCGTGACCCTGCACCGCCTCCACCGAGCGTGAGGGCCTGATGATCATGGCCGGTGGAGATCATCACGCCCTGACGCAGGATTCTGCATGATCATCCGAGCCTCAGGGCCTGATGATCACCGCGGTGGGGTCAGGGCATGACGGTGCCGTGGACCTCGCCCAGGGAGAACCTGCTGCCGTCGGCGCGCGGTGCGCTGGCCACGATGGACACCTCGTCGCCGTCGTTGAGGTAGTGGCGGGTGGTGCCGTCGGAGAGGGCGAACTCGTCCCGCCCGCCCCACGTGTACTCCAGCAGGCAGCCGCGCTGGTCGCGGCGCGGGCCGGAGATCGTGCCGGAGCCGAGCAGGTCGCCGGGCCGGATCGGGGCGCCGCCCGAGGTCAGGTGCGCGACGAGCTGGGCGGCGGTCCAGTACAGGTCCGCGGCCGACGGGGTGGAGATCCGCTCGCCGTCCAGTCGCACCTCGAGGGTGAGGTCCAGCCCGCGGTCCGCCTTCCCCAGCAGGTAGGGCAGCGGCTGCGGGTCCCGCTCGGGGGGATCGACCCAGGCCCCGGCCAGCTCGTCGAGCGGGGTGATCCACGCCGAGACGGAGGTGGCGAAGGACTTGCCCAGGTGCGGGCCGAGCGGTCGGGACTCCCAGGCCTGGATGTCGCGGGCGGACCAGTCGTTGAGCAGCACGACGCCGAAGACGTGGTCGAGCGCCTCCTCGACCGGCACCGGCCCGTTGCTCGCCCCGCCCAGGACGAAGCCGAGCTCGGCCTCGAAGTCCAGCGCGCGCGTCGGGCCGAAGTCGCCCGGGCCGCGCTGGCCGCGCGGTCGGACCACCGGACTGCCGCTGACCTGCACGGTTCCCGCCCGGCCGTGGTACCCGACGGGGAGGTGGCGCCAGTTCTCGCTGAGCCCCGCGCCGGGTCGCATGATCGCCGACGCGTTCTCCGCGTGCTGCTCGCAGGCGAAGAAGTCGACGTAGTCCGCCACGGTGAAGGGCAGCACCGGGACCACGCCCGCGTGCGGCAACACGTAGGGCGCCAGCCGTTCCGGATCCGCGGACCAGGCGCCGAGCCACTCCCAGACCTCCCGCCAGGCGGTCCGTCCGGCGGCGAGCAGGTCGTCGAGGCTGGGCGCGCCGAGCAGACCCGGATAGGGCCCGCTGTGCGCCGCCGCCAACGTCCCGACGTCCACGTACGCCGTGCCCACCGGGGCCACGATCCGCGACGGCCCCGGCCTGCCGGACCCCGCGACCACCCCCAGCGCCGTGCCCAGCGGCGGGTCCGGAGGGAGCAGGTCGGCGGCGGTCCCGGTCATGCCGGGCACCGTACCGCCGCACCGCCCGCTCACAAGCCGTACTCGAACTCCCAGGTGTGCTCGCCCGCAGGCGAGCGGTCGATCTGCATCGTCCCGGTGAGGCCCGCGAGCTCGCCGGTCCCCGAACCCGGGACCACGGCGACCGTCATCGTGCCGCCCGTGGCGTCCCCGCTCGCGACGTGGGACAGCACGAACGTGCCCTTCCGCCCGTCGACCGCCACCTCCAGCCGCTCGATGCCGACGTACGCCGCACTCCCGGACGCCGTGCTCACCGTGATCAGCTCCGCGGAGCTCTCCCCCACGATCCCGCCGCTCCAGACCTTCGCGTTGCTGACCCGCGCGTACGTCTCGCCCCCGGCCTCCGCGTAGACCGTGTCGACCCAGGTGGGGAGCTCGAAACCACCGCTCGTGTGCGTCATGGGGCGATCGTCGCGCCTCCCCGCCGCGCTCGACTTGGACTTATGCGACAGCACGTGGCGCAGATCGCGATCACCGGGGTCGTTCCTGTCGGTGTCGACCCGTAGCCTCACGCGCCGTGGGCGAGCTGATCCGGATGACCTGTTGCGGATCGACGTGGGTCGGCGCCGACCGGGCGCACTGCTGCCGCCGGTTCGCCGGCTGCGGCGAGGTGTTCGACGACGCGGGCCTGTTCGACGGCCACCGCCGCCGGGGCGGCTGTGTGGATCCGCGCACGTTGGACCTGGTCCAGACGAAGAACGGTATCTGGCTGCGCCCCCTCGATCTCGCCGGGTGACCCATGAAAGGGTCGTTATGCATCGGCGAGACCAAGGAGTGAGTGAGCATGGCGCAAGAGGTCCGCGGGGTCGTGTCCCTGGAGAAGGGCAAGCCGGTCTCCGTCGAGACGATCGTGGTGCCGGACCCGGGTCCGGGCGAGGCCGTCGTCCAGGTCCAGGCCTGCGGGGTCTGCCACACCGACCTGCACTACCGCGAGGGCGGCATCAACGACGAGTTCCCGTTCCTGCTGGGCCACGAGGCCGCGGGGATCGTGGAGTCCGTCGGCGAGGGCGTCACCGAGGTCGCGCCCGGGGACTTCGTGATCCTCAACTGGCGCGCGGTCTGTGGGCAGTGTCGGGCGTGTCTGAAGGGCAAGCCCTGGTACTGCTTCAACACCCACAACGCCACCCAGAAGATGACGCTCACCTCGGGCCAGGAGCTCTCCCCGGCGCTGGGGATCGGGGCGTTCGTGGAGAAGACCCTGGTCGCCGCGGGGCAGTGCACCAAGGTGAACCCGGCCGCGACGCCGCAGGTCGCCGGGCTGCTCGGCTGCGGCGTGATGGCCGGCATCGGGGCGGCGATCAACACCGGCGGCATCGGCCGGGGCGACTCCATCGCCGTCATCGGCTGCGGCGGGGTGGGGGACGCGGCCATCGCCGGTGCCCAGCTCGCAGGCGCGTCGACGATCATCGCGGTGGACCGGGACGACCGGAAGCTGGAGTGGGCGAAGGGCTTCGGCGCCACCCACACGATCAACGCCTCGGCAGGCGACCCGGTGGAGGCGATCAAGGAGCTGACCGGCGGGTTCGGCGCGGACGTGGTGGTCGACGCCGTCGGGCGGCCGGAGACCTGGAAGCAGGCCTTCCTCGCCCGCGACCTGGCCGGGACCGTGGTGCTCGTCGGGGTGCCCACGCCGGACATGATCGCCCCCGAGCTGCCGCTCATCGAGTACTTCGGCCGCGGTGGGGCGCTGAAGTCGTCCTGGTACGGGGACTGCCTGCCCAGCCGCGACTTCCCGATGCTGGTCGACCTGCACCTGCAGGGCCGGCTGCCGCTGGAGAAGTTCGTGTCCGAGGAGATCGGGCTCGAGGACATCGAGTCCGCCTTCGACAAGATGCACAAGGGCGACGTGCTGCGTTCGGTCGTGGTGCTCTGATGCCCCCGAAGGGCCCGATCGACCACGTCGTGACCTCCGGGACGTTCTCCCTCGACGGCGGCACCTGGGAGGTCGACAACAACGTCTGGGTGGTGGGGGACGAGAACGAGGTCCTCGTCATCGACGCGGCGCACGACCCGGAGAAGATCGGCGCCGCGATCGGCGGCCGCCGGGTCGTCGCCGTGGTGTGCACCCACGCACACGACGACCACGTGAACCAGGCCCCGCGCCTGGCGGACACCTTCAACGCGCCGATCCTGCTCAACCCGGCCGAGGCCCCGCTGTGGGAGATGACCCACCCGGAGCGCAAGCCGGACCAGGAGATCAGCGACGGCCAGGTGATCACCGCGGGTGGGATCTCGCTGAAGGCGCTGGTCACGCCGGGTCACTCACCGGGCTCGACGTGTCTCTACTCCCCCGAGCTGGGCGTCGTCTTCACCGGCGACACCCTGTTCGCGGGCGGCCCGGGGGCCACGGGCCGGTCGTACTCGAGCTTCGACACGATCATCGACTCGATCCGCGGCACCCTGCTGCCGCTGCCGGGCGACACCATCGTCCGCACGGGCCACGGCGACAGCACCACCGTCGGCGCCGAGGCCCCGCACCTCGAGGAGTGGATCACCCGCGGCCACTGACCACCCCTCTGAGCGAACGGCACTCTGGCTCAGACCTACTGAGCGAGCGTGCCGTTCGCTACTTCCTCGGGCGGCGGGTGAGCGGGCTGGTCGCCACGAGGAGCAGTGCGGCGGTGGCGAAGGCGGCGCGGAAGCCGAAGGGTTGCGCGATCGCCCCGAGACCGGTGGCCCCGGCGCCGGTGCCGGCGTCGAAACCGATGTTCCAGGCGGCGCTCGCGGCGCCGTAGCGGGCAGGTCCGGCGGCGGCGAACAGCGAGACCAGCGAGTCGTTCTGCACCAGCCCGAACCCGAAGCCGACGGCGAGGGCCCCCGGCACCAGCAGCCACGGGCTCTGGCCGAC
>NZ_JACBXB010000462.1 GCF_013870575.1 Pseudonocardia pini | reverse complement strand
TCCCGAGGCCGAGCCCCGTGCGGTCGACCCGGCGAGCCCGGCCGTCCTGCAGTTCACCTCCGGCAGCACCGCCGACCCGAAGGGCGTGGTGCTCAGCCACTCGAACGTCCTGGCCTGCGCGGAGTCGATCACCGAGGCGATCGCGCTCGGCCCTGCCGACGCGCACGCCTCCTGGCTGCCGCTCTTCCACGACATGGGCCTGTTCGGCACCCTCACCGGGATCTTCACCGGGATCCCGGTGAACCTGTGGAACCCCACCGCCTTCGTGAAGGACCCCGCCCGCTGGCTCGCCGAGTTCGCCGCCACCCGCTCCACGATCTCGACCATGCCGAACTTCGCGTTCGACGCCTTGCTCGACACCCCGCCCCAGGACCTCGACCTCAGTGCCTGGCGGGTCTGCTTCAACGGCGCGGAGACCATCCGCGCGGAGTCGCTCAGCGCCTTCGCGGAGCGTTTCCGGCACAACGGGTTCCGCGCCGAGGCGATGACGCCCGGGTACGGCATGGCCGAGGCCACGCTGGTCGCGACGCTGCCGCCGCTCGGCCGCGCCCCCGTCGTCGAGTCGGTGGATCGGGACGCCCTCGCACGGGGGGAGCTCGCGGCGGGGACCAAGGAGGTCGTCGGGCTCGGGCGGGCGGTGCCCGGCATGGAGATCCGGATCGCGGACGGCCCGGTCGGCGAGATCCAGCTCCGTGGCGCCGCCGTGACCAGCGGATACCTGCGGGGTCCCCAACCCTTCACCGACGACGGCTGGCTGCGGACCGGCGACCTGGGCTGGCTGCGCGCGGGCGAGCTGTTCTTCGCGGGCCGCGCCAAGGAGATGATCACCGTCCGCGGGGTGAACACCTACCCCGCGGACGTCGAGGCGGAGGTCTCCGGCGTCCCCGGCGTCCGTCGTGGACGGTGCGTGGCGCTGAGCCGCCTCGAGCCCCACGAGCACGTCGCCGTCGTCGTCGAGACGGCCCTCCCCGCGGCGGAGCACGACGCCCTCCGCGACGCCATCGCCGCGCGGGTCCGCCGCGCGCTGGGCCTGTCGGCGCTGACGGTCCACCTGACCACACCCGACTCCCTCCCGCGCACCACCAGCGGGAAGCTGCGCCGCCTGGCCACGGCGGCCCTGATCGAGAGGTCACCATGACCATCCCGGGCATGGACGCCATGCACAGCCTGGACGTCTTCCGCCACTACGACCGCAGCCACTGGAAGCTCGACCAGCTCGACCTGACCGGCATCGACCGCAGCCTCGTGAGACCCGAGCACGTCACGCTCGTGAAGAGCGCGGTGATGGGCGAGTCCAACGTGATCGCCGCCGTGCACGGTTTCCTCAACGAGTTCGCGGACGACTACGACTTCTCCGCCTTCGCCGTCATCTGGGGCTACCAGGAGGTCCAGCACCACTACGCCTTCACCTCGTGGCTGCAGGCCGTGGGCGAGGACGTGGACTCCCGCGCCGTCGCGGCGATGCGGGCGCCCTACGAGCCGGGCTCGACGCCGTCGGCGACCCTGGCGACCAACATCATCTCCGAGCTGACGGTCAACCACGTCTACCGCGCCGTCGCGGGCTGGGTGCAGGAGCCGGTGCTCGCCGACCTGCTGCTGCGTGCGAGCCGGGACGAGGCGGGGCACGCCCGCGAGTTCCGGCACTTCGCCGCGCAGCGCCTGGAGCAGCACCCGGGCGAGCTGGCCAGTGTTCTCGAGACGCTGTACTTCTACACGAGCGACGACACGATCAAGCACCCCGTGAGCGTGTTCAAGTCCGGCCTCGACGCGCTCGACGGGCACGAGACCATCGACACCGGCTTCCAGCTGTTCCTGGACCGGCTGGCGGGCACCGGCGAGCTCGACGAGCTGCAGGGCAAGATCCGCAAGACCTTCGGTTCGCTCACCGACCGCGACCTGTCGACCAACGGCAAGGTCCGACGGGCGCTGGCCGAGGCTCTCGGATGACGATCGCGCTCCCGTGGCGTGACCACGCCTGTTTCGGTTGTGCGCCAGGGAACCCACACGGTCTGGGGCTGACGTTCGAACGCACCGGTGACGCGCTCTGGACCGACTTCGACCTCGGCCACCACTACGAGTCCTACCCCGGGGTGGTGCACGGCGGGATCGTCGCGCTGATCTGCGACGAGACCATGGGCAACCTGATCGTCCTCCGTGACGGCTCGCCTGCGGTCACCACCAGCCTGCGGATGCGCTATGTCGGGACCGTCCATGTCGGACTCCCCCACCGCGTCACCGCCCGCCTCGTCACGGAGAGCGCTGAGCTCGTCAAAGCCGCGGCCGAGGTCACCGATGCCCACGGCGACCTCGTCGCCGGCGCCACCGCCACCTACCACCCACTCAGGAGTGAGTCATGACCGCCAGCCCAGACCTGATCACGGCCCAGATCACCGACTCCGTCCGCGCCATCGTCGCCGACGTGCTCTCCGTCCCCGCCGACGAGCTGTCCACCGACACCGACCTCCGCGAGGTCGAGGGCGCCGACTCGATCAAGGTCCTGCGCCTGATCGCCCGCATCGAGCGCGAGTACGACGTCGAGCTCGAGGACGAGGACGTGTTCGGGGTGAGCACCATCGCCGAGGTCGCCGACGTGGTCCGGAAGGCCCTGGACCAGTGACGACCGTCGAGCACCCCACCAACCAGCACTACGACCTCGACCCGCGGGTCTTCGGCCTGTTCCTCGACGAGTCCCGCAAGTACAGCGCCGGCTACTACGACACCGGCACCGAGAGCCTCGCCGACGCCCAGCGGCGGAAGATGAACCTGGTCGCCGACCTGGTCCACGTGGACGACCGCTCCCGCGTCCTGGACGTCGGGTCCGGGTGGGGCGCGCTGGTCCTGCACCTCGCGGGCGTCCGTGGATGCACGGTCACCGGGATCAGCCCCGCACCGCGCCAGCGCGAGTTCGTGGAGGGGCGGGCCCGCCGGCGTGGGCTCGCGAACCGGGTCCGGATGGTCACCAGCCCGTTCGAGACGGCCGAGGAGCTGCCCCGCGGGCTCGACGCCGTGACGGCGCTGGGGTCGGTCGTGCACATGTCGGACCTGCCCGCCGTGTTCGCCAAGGCCCGCGGCCTGCTGCGGCGCGACGGCCGGATGTACGTCAGCGAGTCCTGCTTCCGCAACCAGGCCATCCGCGCGCGCTTCGACCGCGTCGACGGCACCGACTTCGTCCGTGAGGCGATCTTCGGCAACGGCGAGCTGCGGCCGCTCTCCGAGCTGGTCGCCGCCGCGGAGGACGCCGGCTTCTCCGTGGAGACGACGGTCGACCTCACCCGGCACTACCACCGCACGATCGAGCAGTGGATCGAGAACGTGCAGGCCAACGCGGCGGCGCTGAACCGCATCCAGCCCGGCATCGCGGCGCGGCTCGAGCACTACCTCGACGTCTCCAACACCGGGTGGGGCTACACGACCAAGCACTACGCGCTGGTGCTCAGGAACGCGCGGTGAACGGGCTGCTGACGGCGGCGCAGCTCGCCCCGGCCGTCGACACCTACCTCGCCGCGACCACACCGGAGCGCCGCTGGGACGCCGAGACCTCCTTCGCCTGGGCCGCGGCGGACGCGGACCGGCTCACCGAGGGCCAGCGCTCCGCCGTGGAGTTCGTGACGCTCATCGAGGACCACCTGCCCGGGTACTTCGACGTCTACCACCGACACTTCCCGGTCGACGACACCGTGGAGCCGGAGGTGTTCGCCCACAACCGGGAGCTCTACCACTTCACGGTGCGCTGGGCGTCCGAGGAGGACACCCACGCCCGCGCGCTGGCCCGCTACCAGCGCGAGTCCGGCATGGGGGTGCCGACCGCCGCCGTCCTGCCCCGTTTCGAGCTGCCCTACGACCATCCCGTGCAGTTCTTCGCGTACGCCCTGGTCCAGGAGAAGGCCACCCAGATCTACTACCGCCAGCTCCGCGCGGTGGTCGACGAGCCCGTGCTCACCGACGTCCTGACCCGGTTGTCGCGGGACGAGGCACGGCACTTCACGTTCATGGCCGACGTCGTGGCGCGATACCTACGACACCACGGCGACGCCGTGGTCGAGCCGATCCGGGACGTGGTCGCGACGTTCCGGATGCCCCTCGCCGACACCCTGCGCGGGTACTGGCGATGGGCCCTGAAGATCGCCGACACCGCCCGGTACGACCACACCGACGCCTACGACAGCCTGATCCAGGTCCTGGACCGGGCCACGGCGGCGCGGACCGACAAGCTCGACGAGCTCATGGCCTTCGTGGCCGCCGCCCGCACGGTGGGGTGAGCAGCGGAACCCGCCGCCCCACGGCCCGCGCTCACCAGCGGCGGTGCAGGCGGTCCCGCCACGGTCGGCCGTCCGGGTCGTAGAGCATCCGGTAGGCGGGGACCGCCCACAGCCTGGTGGCCCGCGAGAGCTGCTCGGGCTCGTGGTGGCGGAGGTGGCCGGGCG
>NZ_JACBXB010000461.1 GCF_013870575.1 Pseudonocardia pini | reverse complement strand
GGTGATCGCGCTCGTGCTCTCCACCGTCGGGGTGCCCGACGCCGTCGTCGCGGCCGACTACGCACTGACCGCGGACTACCTGACCGCCGGCTTCTTCGCCGCCCTCCCCGCCGAGTCCGGCGCCGCCGACCCGGCCGACGAGGCCATGCGCGGCGCCCGTCCCGAGTCGATGACCGCCACCTTGCGGACGCTCACGACCGAGTTCGGGGGCGCCCGCTCCTACCTCCTCGGCCACGGCGTGCCCGCCGAGGCGCTCGACCACCTCCGCACCACCCTCACCCAGTAGGAGACACCCCATGAAGATCGTGCAGATCTCCGACACCCACCTGACCGCGGTGGGCGGCCCCACCGAGGCGGCCTTCCGGCTCCTCGCCCGCCACCTCGCCGAGGACGTGCGGCCCGATCTCGTCGTGCACAGTGGCGACATCCAGGTCCTCCACCCGGACGACGCCGCGGACCGGGCCCATGCCCGCGGGCTGCTCGACCTGATCACGGCGCCGCTGCTGGTGGTGCCGGGCAACCACGACGTCGGGATGCCCGGCGTCGACGCGTGGGCGGGCCTCACCGTGACCGACGAGCGGGTCGGCGCGCACGAGGCGGCGTTCGGCCCGGACCACTGGCGCCACGACACCGACGACGCCGTGCTGATCGGCATCGACAGCGAGCTGCTGAGCTCGGGCCTGCAGCGCGAGGCCGACCAGTGGCGCTGGATCGAGGCGACCCTGGCGGACCTGCCCGAGGGCCGCCCGGTCCTGTTCTTCCTGCACAAGCCCCTGTGGGCGGTGTCCGACGAGCCCGCCGACCACCAGGTCGACGTCGGCCCGGTCGCCCGGGACCGGCTGCTCCGCCTGCTCGAGGGGATCGAGCTGCGGGCCGTCGGCTGCGGGCACCTGCACCGCTACCGCCAGGTGCAGCGCGGTCGCGCGATCGAGGTGTGGGCCCCGGCCACCGCCTTCCTCGCCCCCGGCGGGGACGAGCTGCCCGAGGGGCGCCAGGAGCTCGGCTACGTCGAGTACACGGTGGCCGACGGCGAGGTCCGCGCGGAGTTCCGGCTGGTTCCGGGGATGCCGCAGCTGACCACCGACGACCTGCCGTGGGTCGCCGAGGCGATCGAGACCCTGACCGCCGCGGCCGCGGTCTAGCCGTGGCCGCCCTCGAGCTCGACGGGATCGTGCGCCGGTTCGGCGACACGACCGCCGTCGCCGACGTGTCGCTGCGGACCGAGCGCAACGACTTCCTCGTCCTCCTCGGCCCCAGCGGCTGCGGCAAGACCACCCTGCTCCGGATGATCGCCGGGCTGCTGTCCCCCACCGAGGGCCGCATCCTGGTGGACGGGCAGGACGTCACCACGCTGCCGCCGCGCGAGCGCGACCTGGCCATGGTCTTCCAGAACTACGCCCTCTACCCCCACCTGACGGTCGAGCGGAACCTCGGCTTCGGACTGAGCGTGCGGCGGACCGGCAAGGAGGAGCTCCGCCGGCGCGTCGACGAGGTGGCGGAGCTGCTCGACCTGGGCCCGCTGCTGCGCCGGCGGCCGAAGGAGCTCTCCGGCGGCCAGCGGCAGCGGGTCGCGCTGGGCCGCGCGATGGTGCGCGAACCGCGTGCCTTCCTGATGGACGAACCCCTGTCCAACCTCGACGCGAAGCTGCGCGCGAGCACCCGCACCCGGCTGATCTCGCTGCACCGCAGGCTCGACACCACGTTCGTCTACGTCACCCACGACCAGATCGACGCGATGACCATGGCCACCAAGGTGGCGGTGCTGAACCACGGTCGGATCGAGCAGTTCGGCACGCCCGTCGAGATCTACGACGAACCCGCGTCGGCCTTCGTCGCCGGGTTCATGGGCGCGCCGCCGATGAACCTGATCCCCGCCGAGCTGGGCACCGGACCCGACGACGGCCTGGTCCTGCGCGCCCCCGACCTCGAGATCCCGCTGCCGTACCGGGGCGACCCAGGGGTCCGCGAGGTGCTGGTCGGGATCCGCCCGGAGCACCTCGCCACGGCTCCCGCCGGGGAGCTGCGGGGCCGGGTCGACATCGTCGAGAACCTCGGCAGCGAGGAGATCGCCGAGTGCGAGATCGGCGGCGCGCGGGTCAGCGTCCGCGGCGCCCGTCCGATCGGGATCGCCCCCGGCGACCACACGACGCTGTCCGTCCGCCCCGAGCACGTCCACCTCTTCGCGCGGCAGAGCGGCCGTCGCCTCTCCTGGGAGCCGGAACCGGCCTCCCTCCTCGTTCCCTGAAAAGGACCCGCGCCATGTTCCGCAAGCACGCCGTGCCCGTGCTGGCGGTCGCCCTCGCGACCGTCCTCGCCGGCTGCGCCACCGTCCCCACGACCACCGCCCAGGGCTCCGACGCGGCCACCGCGGTCATCCCCCAGCTCGCGCCGGACCAGAAGGTCACGATCCGCTGGGAGTCCTACAACCTCTCCAGCGCCGGGATCTTCGGCGAGACCACGAAGAACCTGGTCGCCGAGTTCGAGAAGCAGCACCCGAACATCGACGTCGAGGCCGTGCCGCCGCAGGGCGGGCAGGCCGAGATCGCCCAGAGCGTGCAGCGCCAGGTCGTCGCGGGGACGCCGCCGGACCTCGCCCAGCTCACCTTCGCCGACCTCCGGTACACCGCCAGTGACCTCGGTGCGAAGCCGCTGGACCAGCTCGTCGGCCGCGACGAGGTGCAGCGGCTGCTGACCGGCGGGCCGCACCCCTACGTGCCCACGGCCGCGGTGCTCGGTGACATCGACGGGACCACCTACGGCATCCCGTACGTCTTCTCCACGCCGATGCTGTTCTTCAACGCCGACCTGTTCCGCGAGGCCGGGCTGGACCCCGCGAACCCGCCGAGGACCTGGGACGAGGTGGCCACCGCCGCCGCGGCGATCGCGAAGGTGCCCGGCACCGCGGGCGGCGCCTACCTCGGCTGCCTCGATACGCAGGCCGGCGGCGACTGGTGCCTCACCGGGATCGTCCGCTCCGCGGGCGGACGGCTGCTGTCGGAGGACGGGAGGACCCTGGGCTGGAGCGACCCGAAGACCGTCGAGGCCTTCGCGGGGATCCAGCGGATCGCCCAGGCCGGACCGAACGCCCTGCCGAACCTCTCCGGCGCCGACGCCCAGGATGCCTTCCTGCGCGGCGACCTCGGCATGCTGCTGAACTCCGCGGCCCTGCAGAACGCGATCCTGAAGTCGTCGGAGGGCAAGTGGCAGGCGGCCGCGGCGCCGATGCCCGGCTTCGGCAGCACGCCCGCGGTGCCCACCAACTCCGGTTCGGCGCTGTTCGTCCTGGCCGACGACCCCGCCAAGCAGCGCGCCGCGTGGGAGCTGATCGAGTTCCTGACCAGCGCGCAGAGCGAGACCACGATCACCTCGAACATCGGGTACGTGCCGCTGCGGGCCTCGCTGATCGACGATCCCGCCTACCTCAAGTCCTTCGCCGACGCGCACCCGGACTTCGTGCGGCCCAACGTGGCGCAGCTCGAGCGGCTCGAGCCCTGGGTCTCCTATCCCGGCCCGAACTACCAGCAGATCCGCACGCTGTTGAGCAAGGCCGCCGAGGAGATCGCGTTCCGCGGTGCGGACCCGCAGGCGACGTTGACCGCGGCGCAGACCAGCGCCGAGGCGCTGATGCCGAGATGACGGACCTGCTCGACCGGTCCGCCCCGGTCCCCGGGCGCTTCGTGGAGCCGGCGCCACCGGCACCACGGAGCGGCCCGCGGCCGGTGGCCCGCCGGCCCCTGCCGCGCAGGCTGGCGAGCGGCCTGACGCCCTACCTGTACCTGGTTCCCGCACTCGCGGGCCTGCTGATCTGGGTGTACTCGCCGCTCGTCCAGACCATCCAGCTGTCGTTCTACGACTGGAACCTGGTGCCCACGTCACCGGCCCGCCCGGCCGGCTGGTCGAACTACGCCGAGGCGTTCAGCCTCCCGCAGCTGGGCCAGGCCACCGTCAACACGCTGCTCTACCTGCTGGGGCTGCTGCCGTTCACCATCGTGGTCCCGGTCCTGGTGGTGCTCGCCTCGCAACGTGTGCACGGTCGCGCCCGGGCCTTCTACCGGACCGCGATCTTCGCGCCCTACCTGATCGCCCCCGTCGTCACCGCCATCGTGTGGCGCTGGCTGCTCGACCCGGGCGGCGGCCTGGTCAACCAGGTGCTCGGTGCGTTCGGCGTCGCGCCCGTCTCGTTCCTGCGTGATCCACAGTGGGCGATGTGGTCCATCGTGGTCGTCGTGGGCTGGCAGCTGCTCGGGTTCGCCGTGCTCGTCGTGTCCGCGGGCGTGTCCGGCATCTCCGACGACTACGCGGCGGCGGCTCGCACGGACGGCGCCACGGAGGGGCAGATCACCCGGCGGATCACGCTGCCGCTGCTGTCGCCGACGCTGCTGTTCATGGCCACGCTGACCATCCTGTCGGCGGCCCAGCTGATGTTCCCGA
>NZ_JACBXB010000460.1 GCF_013870575.1 Pseudonocardia pini | reverse complement strand
GGATCTTCGAACGGTTCCAGTCGATGCCGATCCACCCGCTCCGCCGCGGCCGTCCACGGATCCGGCGCGGCGCCCGGGAGGCGGGTCCGCGGGGTCGCAGGCTCGTCGAGGGTGAGCAGCGCACCGGTGGTCGTGGAACCGTCCCGTAGGACCTGGACCTGCGCGTTCACCTGTGCGGCCAGCTGCAGGACCGCCCCCTCGCGCGGCAGCTCCCGCACCTCCGCCCACAGGTCGCGGTGGTCGAGGTCGAGGGCGGCCGCGGCGGCGTCGGTGATCAGCACGTCCTCGCCGACGATCACGACCGGGCCGGGCCCGCGGCGGCGGGCGACCAGGAACGCGTCGAGCAGCATCCGCTCCCGCTCGCCCGCCGCCTGCCGGAGGGCCGCCTGGATCTCGTCGATGAGGGTCCGCACGACGACGGCGAGCAGGGGGTTCGTGTGCTCGGCGCGGCAGGTCACGTTCACCGCCCCGACGGTCCGGCGGGTCACCGGGTGCCGGATCGGCGCGGCCACGCAGGTGACGTGGTGGAACCGCTGCACGAAGTGCTCCGCGCCGCGGACCACCGCGATCCGCCCGGTCTCCAGCGCCGTGCCCAGGCCGTTGGTGCCGATGTACTCCTCGTCGAAGCAGAAGCCCTGGCTGACCGAGAGGTCGTCGAGCGTGGTGCGCAGGCCGGGTTCGGAGACCCACCGCCACAGCACGCTGCCGCGCTCGTCGCTCAACGCCAGGCACGAGCCGTCGCCGGTCAGCAGCTCGGCCATCCGGGACAGGATCGGCACGGCGATCCGGGCGAGCCGGGTGTCCGGGTCGGCGTCGGTGAACGGGACGTCGACGTGCTCGGGGTCCACGCCGTTCCACCGCGAGCGCCGCCACGAGGAGAGCAGCTCGGCGGGGACGTCCGCTGGCTCGTCGCCGGACTGGAACCGCTCCCAGGTACTCGCCGTCATCGCCACCTCGCAGACCGCGCCGTCCGCCACCCATCGTGGGCCGCGGACGGCACAGCGGCCACTCACCTTTGGTTCAGCCCTTCTCGGCGAGCTCCTTCTCGTAGCGCTTCGTCATGTGGTCGACGGCGTCGAGCTGGGACCGCGCGTGCCCCTCGCGGGTGGCCGAGGCCCGGTCCTTGGCCGCGAGCGTGCCCGCCGCCTGCCCCTGGAACTCCGGCATCACGTGCTGGGCGATCAGCTCCCAGGACTTCCTCGTGGCCTCCGGGCTCGCCCACTCGTGGCCGAGCAGGAGCATCGCGCCGAACCCGCCCGACTGGTCCCACAGCTTCTGGACCTGCGCCTTCGCGTCCTCGACGGTGCCGATCGCGCCGATCCCCGCCTCGTTGACGAAGTCGATCATCTCCCGCAGGTCGCCGCCCTCGACGGCCATCTGCGGGAACGCGGCGACCTTCTGGAAGTACTGGAACCAGTGCTCGATGCCGTACTCGACCTCCTCGTAGGCCTGTTCCCGGGTCTCCGCGACGTGCATGAGACCGACGAGGCGCCACTTCGACCGGTCCGGCGCGGGCTGCCCGTAGTGCGCGGCCCGCTCCTCCACGACGCTCCAGTGGTGGGCCAGCGCATCGAACCCGTCCTGGGTCAGGGTGGCGCCGATGGACAGCAGCCCGATGCCGTGCTGCCCGGCCATCCGCGGTCCGGTGGGGCTCGCCACGGCCGCCACGGCGACGTCGAACAAGGGGTCCGAGTAGGGGGCGAGCTGCAGCTGGGCGTCGACCAGCTCGTGCGTGCGGGTGCTCCGGGTGACGGACTCGCCGCGCAGCAGCCGCATGATGATGTCGAGGTTCACCTCGAGCAGCTCGCGGGTGTCGGTGGGGTTCAGCCCGATCATCGACGAGTCCGTGGGCAGCGAACCGGGGCCGCAGCCGAGCATGGTCCGGCCCCGGGTGAGGTGGTCCAGCAGCACCATCCGGTCCGCCACCCACAGCGGGTTGTGGTAGGCGATCGAGGTCACACCCGTGCCCAGCCTGATGTGCCGGGTGCGCTCGGCCGCGGCCGCGATGAAGATCTCCGGGGACGCGATGATCTCGCTGCCCGCGGAGTGGTGCTCGCCGATCCAGGCCTCGTCGTAGCCGAGCCGGTCCAGGTGCTCGACGAGGTCGAGGTCGCGCTGCAGCGCGAGGGTCGGGTTCTGGCCCGGCGCGTGGAACGGGGCGAGGAAGGTCCCGAAGCGCAGTCTGCTCACGATGGCTCCTGATCGTCGGTGATCCCGCCGCGAGGAGGCGGCGGCCACGTCCCGAGCATGACGCGCGTCACTCACCCGGGAGTGTGCGGAATCTGGACACCTGTTGCGCCGGGGCGGGCCGGTTCGTTCTCCGGGTATGACCCGATGGTTCCGTGAGGGCGGCTGGTACCTCGTCCTCGACGTCGTGACGCTCGGGATCGGCTCGCCGATCCCGTTCGCGCACGCCGCCGTCCGCCTCAGGCGGCCGCTGTACTTCCTCTGGCCGCTGCTCTACGCCGCCGCCGTCGTCGCGCTGCTGGTGGCCGTCGAGCCCGCCGAGACGCGCACGGACAACACCGTCGGCGGGCTGATCATCGGCGTGATGGTGGTGGCCTTCTGTCACCTGCTCTGGGTGCGCAGGCAGGTGTGGCCCGCTGTTCCGGAGACACCCGTCGATCCCGCGATGGCCGATGCGCTGGCCGCCCGGGAGAAGCGCGCGGAGTCCCGCCGGATCGTCGTCGAGGACCCGGCTCTGGCCCGTGACCTGCAGATCGGCCGTCCGGACCTGTCCCCCACCTACGACGACGGCGGCCTGGTCGACCTCGCCTCCGCGCCCGCCGCGGTGATCGCGCAGGTCTGCGGGATCGAGCAGGCGATGGCGGAGCGGATCGTGGAGACCCGGCAGGCGCGGCCCTACGACACCCTCGACGACGTCTTCACCTGGGCCGACCTCCCCTTCGCGCTGTGGGAACGGGTGCGGGAGCGCGGCGTCGTCGTCCGCTGAGCTCGGCGCGCGGTCTCTCGACGGTGGAGATACCGTCGAGGACATGACTCCGGTGCGCGTGGTCGGCGGCGGTCCCGGCGGGATGCTGCTGGCCTACCTGCTCGCCCGCGCCGGCGTCCCGGTGACCCTGCTCGAGGGGCACCGGGACTTCGACCGGCGCTTCCGCGGGGACTCGCTGCACCCCTGGACCCTGGAGCTGCTCGCGGAGCTGGGGCTGGCCGAGGACCTACTGCGGCTCCCGCACTTCCCCGCGCGGTACTTCCGCTTCCACACCCCCGCCGGCACGTTGACCCCCACGGACTACGGGGCGCTGAGGAGCCCGTTCCCGTACGTCGCGTTGATGCCGCAGGCCCGGTTCCTGGACTTCCTGGCCGCTCGCGCCCAGGAGCTCCCGACCTTCGAGCTGCGGCTGGGCGCGCGGGTGACCGGCCTCCTGGAGTCCGACGGCGTCGTGACCGGTGTGCGGGTGGGCGAGGAGGAGCTGCCCGCGAGCCTCGTCGTGGGGGCGGACGGGCGGTTCTCCAAGATCCGTTCGCTGGCCGGGCTCCCGGCGAAGTCCCTGGGCGCCCAGACGGACGTGCTGTGGTTCGCCCTGCCGCGGAGCCCGACGGATCCCCCGGAGGCCGACGTCGACCTCTACTTCGGCGCGGACCGGTACGTCGGGCTGCTGGGCGGGCCGGAGGAGTGGCAGGTCGGGTACTCGCTACCCAAGGGCGGGTACGCGGCGGTGCGGGAGGCGGGCGTCGAGCCGATCCGGGAGTTCGTGCGCTCGCGGATCCCGTGGCTCGCGGACCGGATCGACCTGCTCACCGACATGCGGCAGACGACGCTGCTGTCGGTGGACATCGCACGGGTGGAGCGCTGGCACCGGCCGGGCCTGCTGCTGATCGGCGACGCCGCGCACGTGATCTCCCCGGTCGGCGGCAACGGGATCCTGATGGCCCTGCAGGACGCCGTCGCCGCGGCGAACCGGCTGGTCCCGGCGTTGCGCGCGGGTGGGGTCCACGAGACCGACCTGATGGCCGTGCAGCAGGACCGCGAGGCGGCGATCCAGGAGGTGCAGGCCGCCCAGGTCCGCACCGAGCTGCGGGTGCTGAAGGCGCGCGAGCGGGACCGGACGATCGCCCCGCCGTGGTTCCTGCGCTGGATCTTCGCGGTCCCCGGCGTCCGCGCCCGCTCCGCGCGGAGGAACGCCTACGGCCCGAACCCACCCCACCTCTCCGCCGAGATGAACCAGGGTGCTGTGGCGAGCATGATCGAACGACACTGAGGTTCCTCTCGGCCTAGGGTCGTGCGGTGCTGAACGGAGCAGAGCCCCTCGCCCTCGTGGTCCGGTCGGGGGTCGTGGAGTCCGTGCACCTCGGGCACCTCGCCGTGACCGACGGGCCCGGGCTCGGCGACCCCGGCGCCGTCGTCCTCCCGCGGTCGTCGCTCAAGCCCGTGCAGGCGGCCGCGATGCTGCACGCCGGCCTCGACCTCGACGGCG